>CAZAIE010000012.1:0-21491 GCA_964485035.1 uncultured Myxococcaceae bacterium
GAGCAGGTCCGCCGGCGCACCGCAGAGGTGACCGCCCTTCACCAGGACCGCCCCCGGCCCCCGCGTGCCCAACCAGCGGGCCGCCTGCAGCATCTGCTCGGGGTCCGCGACAGGGCTTTCGGTCAGCAGCGACGCCTCCGGCAGGTTGGGGGTGAGGACGTGCACGAACGGCAGGAGCCCGAGGTAGTCCTGCGCCGGGCCCTGGTAGAGGCTCCCTCCGCTCGAGGTGGAGAGGACCGGGTCGGCGACGACGGGGACGCCGGCCAACGGACCCTGTAGGGCCGCCAGGACCGCCCCGAGTACGGCGGGCGTCCCCAGCATCCCCAGCTTCACGGCTGCGACCGGGCCGTCCTCCAGCGCCGCGGCGATCTGCTTGGCGATCGCCTCGGCGCCGACCGGCTCCAGGTGCACCAGCCGTCCGCGCGACTGGGCGGCGATGGCCGTGGCACAGGCGACCGGCGAGGCTCGCGCGTCCCGCACCGCCTGCGCGTCCGCGAGCAGCCCCGCCCGGCCGGAGGGGTCAAGCCCGGCGAGCACCAGCACCCGCGGCGTCATCCCCGGACCTTCGCGCAGGCCTTCACGAACGCGCGGTAGATGCCCAGGTTCAGAGGGGCGGAGAGCAGCAGGAGCTCGGGGTGCCACTGCACGCCGAGCACGAACCGGTGCTGCGTCGACTCCACGGCCTCGATGAGCCCGTCCTCGGAGTGGGCGCTGTCGATGAGGTTCTCGCCGAGGTGGCGCACCGCCTGGTGGTGCGTGGAGTTCACCATGAGCTGGCCTTCGCCCGCGGCCCGCCCCAGCCGCGTCCCCCGCCGGATGCTCACCGGGTGCGAGGGCTCCCGCTTGTCGGTCTTCTGCTCGTGGACTATGGGGTCCGAGACCTCGCGCGGGATGTCCTGGTAGAGCGAGCCGCCGAACCAGACGTTGATGAGCTGCATGCCCCCGCACACGCCCAGCACCGGCAGCCCGCGCTCCAGCGCACCGGCGAGCAGGGCCTTCTCGAAGGCGGTCCGCTCCGGCTTGGCCGGGCCACAGCCCTCGCGGCGCAGCTCGCCGTACTCGGCGGGGTCGATGTCGAAGGCGCCGCCGGTGAGGAGCAGCCCGTCGATCTCCTCGAGGTAGGCCTCGACCACCTGGGCGCTCTCGCTGTAGGGCAGCACCAGCGGCAGGCCCTGCGCGAGGAGCACCGCGTCGGAGTACGCACAGTTCAGCTCGTACCGCGAGGGCCGGTCGACGAAGCGGGCCGCGTCGGGGGTGATGCCGACCATCGGACGCCTGGCGCGCCGCGTCGGTCGGGTGGTCTTGCGTGCGCTCATGCCCCACGCCCCTCTTCGAAGGCCCGCATGAACGCCTTCGCCTGGGCCACCGGGTCCGCGGCGCCGAGCACGTCCGAGATCACCGCTGCGGCTGCCGCTCCGGCCTTCGCCACCGCCGCCGCGCGCGCGAGGTCGATTCCCCCGATGGCCACCACCGGCGCGCCCAGTCCGGCGGCCACCTCGGCGAGCAACGAGAGCCCCCGCTCGGGCACGGGGATGGACTTGGTGGTGGTGGTGAACACCGGCCCGAAGCCCACGTAGTCGGCCCCCGCGGCCACGGCCCGGCGGGCGCCTTCGAACGTCCTGGCCGTGGCGCCCAGAATCATCCGGGGCCCCACGATCCTGCGGACCACGTCCACCGGGAGATCCTCCGCGCCCACGTGGACCCCGTCCGCCCCGGCCGCGAGCGCGACGTCGGGCCGGTCGTTCACCAGCAACAGCACCCGCCCCCGGAGCTGAGCCCGGGCCTCCAGGGCAGCCTCGTAGAGTTCGCGTGCCGGGCGGGACTTCATCCGCAGCTGGATCACGCGGGACCCACCCTCGAGGAAGGCCGCGACCTTCGCCGAGAGGGGGAGTTCGGGCCGAAAGTCGGCGTCGGCGATGCCGTACAACCCTCGGATGTCCCGGACGTCCATGGCCCTGGGCATAAACCACGACCGGAATGGCGAGGCAAGGCGCGGCAGGACCAAGCGGGTGTTTGACAGGCTGCGGTGGTGTCCCTATATATCCGCGCCCCGTAAGCAGAATTCACCGAGGTACGACATGGCGGACTCCATCGACCCCAAGATGTTGGACAAGCGCATCGTGCAGCGCTTCATCAAGAAGGGGATGCTTCCCGAGAAGGAGTTCGAGCGGCACCTGAAGTCGCTGCCCGACCTCGCGGACAAGGCCGCCACCGTCGAGGCCACCATCGAGCCGATGCACGTCGGCAGCGGCGGGAGCCACCCCGAGGAGGAGTAGTCCTCCGGCCCGAGCGGGAGGAAGCGTGAACCCGTCCTCGCCAGCGCGCGCCCTGCTGGGCTGCGCGCTGCTCGCCTTCGCCTTCAGCGCCCACGCCGGCCCGACCGAGCGACGCACTCCCGTGGTCGTCGCCACCGAGAAGGCCAAGGGCTCGGTCGTCAACATCTCCACCGAGACGCTGGTGCAGCGGCGCGCGCCGACCCAGCTCGACCGGTTCTTCCAGCACTTCTACGGCGCCCCGCAGGAGCGACGCTTCGTCACCAACTCCCTGGGCTCCGGGGTGGTCATCGACCCGCGCGGCTACGTGGTGACGAACTACCACGTCATCGAGCGCGGCTCGCGAATCAAGGTCGGGTTCTCCGACGGTCGCGAGCTGGTGGCGAAGGTGGTGGGCACCGACCCGCAGAGCGACCTCGCGGTGCTGCAGGTCAAGGCCGACGCGCCGCTCCCGGTGCTACCCCTGGCCGCCGGCGAGCCAATGATCGGCGAGACCGCCATCGCCATCGGCAACCCCTACGGCCTGTCCCACACCGTCACCGCCGGGGTCGTCTCGGCGCTGCACCGCCAGCTCAAGACCGAGCAGGCGAGCTTCTACGACTTCATCCAGACCGACGCCGCCATCAACCCGGGCAACTCAGGCGGGCCGCTCCTGAACGCGGACGCGGAGATCATCGGCATCAACACCGCCATCTACGGCGGCGACGCCAAGGGCATCGGCTTCGCCATCCCCGCCGAGCGGGTGCGGGCGATCACCGCCTCGCTCATCAAGTTCGGCGAGGTGCGGGAGGCATGGGTGGGGCTCTCGGTCGGAAACGTGCCGGACGGCGAGCGCGTGCACGTGGTGGTGGCCGACGTCGACCCCAAGGGCCCCGCCGCCAAGGCGGGGATCGCCCCGGACCAGGTGATCACCTCGTTCAACGGCAGCCCGCTCCAAGACGCCGACGAGTTCCACTACCGCCTCCACGGCGCGCCGCTCGGCTCCACCGTCCAGCTCGAGCTGCTGCGTCCGGACGGCGCCCGGTTCCAGGTCACGCTCCCCACCCTCGAGTTCCCGCTCGCCTCGGCGGAGGAGCTGGTGCTGCGGCGGGTGGGGTTGAAGCTGACGGAGGCCAAGGCGCGCAGCGTCCACGGGGTGGTCCCAGTGCTGGCCATCGCGAAGGTCCGGCGGGGGTCCCCTGCCGCACGCGCAGGGCTCCAGGCCGACGACCTCGTCCGCGCGGTGAACAGCATGGAGGTCGAGACGCTCCAGCAGTTCCGCGAGGCCGTCCGGCAGGCCCAGCCCAGCGGCCGGCTGGTAGTGCTCATCCAACGCGGGCGCGCGCTCGAGCAGCTCGAGTTCTCGCTCTGAGAGGGGTGCGACATGGCGAACGATCCAGCAGACAAGGAAGTCAAGGTGACGGACCGCAGGGCCTCGGCCACCGAGGACGCAGCAGCGAAGGAGGAGGCCGTCCGGGGACCCGGCTGGGAGATGCGCGAGGAGAAGCCCGAGCCGCCGCTCCCGCCGATGGACTTCACGACCTTCTGCCTCTCGCTGGCCTCGTCGGCGATGATCCACCTCGGCCAGGCCCCGTCGCCCGAGACTGGGAAGCCCGAGAAGAACCTCACGCTCGCCAAGCAGACCATCGACATCCTGGTGCTGCTCGAGAGCAAGACCCGCGGGAACCTGACCGCCGAGGAAGACAAGCTGATCTCGGCGCTGCTCTACGACCTGCGAATGCGGTTCGTTCAGGAGAAGGGTTCCTGAGAGACCCCAGAGCAGGCTTCGGGGGCTCAACTCGCGTCCTGGGGCTTCCTGGGGCCCCAGGGAGGCTCCAAGCCGGTGTTCGGGCCTCCGAAATCTGGGGCCGTCCGCCTTGCATCCCACCAGGCCCTGCAGTAGGTTCCGCGCGTTTTTCGGGCCCGGATTTCCAAGGGTTGCACCCGCCGAGCCCTGACAACGCTGTCGCGAATCTCCGGTTTTCGTGACCTTCTGACGGAGGTCTTCTGGGACGACGGAGCGCCTCCGGCGCTACGTCCCCTGGGAAAACCGAGCAAATACAGGAGCCTGGGCTTTCAGCCCCCTCGGTCGGCAAGCTGCCCCTTTCAGGTACGAGCATTGCTTGGGAGCAGCGCGGCGGAGCGGAAGCCCGGAGAAGCCAAGTGACGGACCAGCATAGACAACGCACCCTCGCAAGCGACGTCCGGTGTTCAGGAGTCGGCCTCCACTCCGGCAGCCCGGTCACCCTGGTCCTGCGCCCCGCTCCAGAGGACCACGGGGTCACCTTCCGCCGGGTCGACGTAAAGGGCGCCGCCGAGATCCCCGCGCGCTCCGAGAACGTGGTCGACACCTCGCTGGCCACCACGCTTGGCAAGGGCGGCGTCCGCGTCGGCACCGTGGAGCACCTCTGCGCCGCGCTCTGCGGACTGGGCATCGACAACCTGAAGGTCGAGCTCGACGGCCCCGAGGTCCCCATCCTCGACGGCTCGGCGGCGCCATTCGTCTACGTGCTGCGCAACGCGGGCCTGGTCCAGCAGCAGAAGCACAAGCGCTTCCTGGTCATCCGCCGCAACGTCACCGTCCGCGACGGGGACAAGGTGGCGAGCTTCGTCCCCGCGCCCCAGTTCACCATCAGCAGCACCATCGACTTCAAACACCCGCTCATCAGCGACCAGTCCTACCGCCTCGCCTTCTCGGCCGGCAGCTTCCAGCGCGAGATCGCCCGGGCCCGGACCTTCGGGTTCTTGCGCGACGTCGAGGCCCTGAAGAAGGCCGGCCTGGCCCGGGGCGGCTCGCTCGAGAACGCGATCGTCGTGGACGACTTCAGCATCCTGAACCCGGGCGGGCTGCGCTTCCCCGACGAGTTCGTGCGCCACAAGGTGCTGGACGCGATGGGCGACGTCTACCTCTTTGGGATGCCGGTCATCGGCCACCTGCGAGCCCACAAGTCCGGCCACGCCTTGAACCACAAGCTGGTCTCGCGCGTGCTGGCCGACCCGACCAACTACCAGGTCATCTCCGCGACCCCGAAGGAGATCGAGCGGCTGGACCTCCACGTCCCGGCGTTCCACCTCCCCGAGATCGCCACCGCCCCTTGAGTTCCGGGCTGTGACCTGGAACGAAAAACGCCAGCCCGAGGGCCGGCGCTTTCACACCTGCAATGCACCTGCGCAATCTGCAGGCCTTAGTTGGCGGGTTCGAGCACCCAACGATGCTTGCATCCAGGGTCGGTGCAGCTGAACAGCGGGGCGCCGGAGCGGGTAAAGACGACCAGCTTGGCTTCGCTGCCACACTTCAAGCACTTGGTCTTCCTGGGGATGTACAGCGGCGTGGCAAGGACGGTCGCCAGCTCGGCCATGGCTTGTCGCTCCTGAAGTCGACACCCCGCGAGTCGACTCGGCCAGAACGCTGTGCGGGAATCGTGCCGCCGTCACATCCTGGATGAACACGGAGCGCGACGGCCAACCAGGACTGCGCTAGGCTGCACGCCGTTGTTTCGAGGCGACGATGACTCTCCGGGTGTTTCTTCTTGGAGTCCTGCTGCTTCTCGGCGCGCCAGCCGAGGCGGCGAGGGCGAAGAAGGGCGCACACCGCCCCGCCCCAACCACGGACGGAACCTGCCCCGCCGGGATGCGCCGCACCGTCGAAGGCCACTGCAGCCGCTGCTCAGCGAGCCACGCCAAGGTTCGTGAGACCTGCAACGAGTCGTGGAACAACTGCACCGAGAAGTGCGAAGCCGCGAACGAGAAGTGCCTGAGCAACCCCCGGGCGCTCAACTGCGACGCGCAGAATGCCCAGTGCGCGCAGAAGTGCGACAAGGCGAAGAGCGGCTGCTACGCGTCGGCGGAGAAGACCTACCAGAGCTGCCGCGCCAAGGAGCGGAAGTAGCGGCTGCTCACTGGAGGGCGAGCCACTCCAGGGCTTGGTCCCGGGTCTCGAAGAGCTGCAGCTCGCGGCCGGTGGCCCTCACGATGGCAGTGAGGACGATCTTCTTCAGGCCCTTCACCCCGACCAGGGCAGCGGCCTTGACGAACGGGGCGTTGGCCGCGCCACAGGCCTGGGCCTGCTTGGCCGCGGCATCGTCGAACAGCGAGCCGGTGACGTCGGTGAGGGTCAGCGCCGACTTGGGCCCCAGGGTGCTGATGAGTTTGCGGGCCGCTTCCAGCACCTTGGCACCCTCGGCCGGCGGGAGGTTCGTCGCGTCGATGAGCAGGATGGGCCGAGTCTTGTGCTGGACCCACTGGACACGCGGTTCGGCCATCCACCCCTCACTGGCTGCCTCGACCCATCAAAGCTCCGCCCACTCCTGTGGGGTCCGGTACTCGGTCGAGAGGACGTCCCGTTCTACCACGAGGGCGGTACCGGAACAGGGCCCGTCGGGGCAGTAGCCGGTGTGCGGCGCAGTGACCAGCACCGGGCGTCCCGGCTCGAGCGCCACCTCGCGGACCCGGCCCTCGTCGAAGAGCACCAGGGTGAGCCGGCCCGAGAGCAGCTGGAAGAGCTCCGGGCAGTCGTGGCGCTCCAGCTCGGGGCACTGGGCAGCGCTCGTCTCGGGCGGCGAGTAGAGGCCCACGCGCCAGTGGCCGGCGTCCCCGGCGACCACCTGCCAGCGGACGCCGTCCCGAACCTCGAGCGAGCGGTTCTCCGCCGCGGCGGGGAAGGACGGGGGCTTCACCTCGACCTTGCGCATGGGCTCGCTACTCCGGCCGCGGGGAGTCGAAGCGCAGCACTTCGCGGACCACGTAGTTGGGGCGTCCGCGGACCTCGTCGTAGATGCGCCCGATGTACTCGCCCAGGATGCCCAGGCTCACGAGCTGCGCCCCGCCCAAGAAGCAGATGGCGATGATCATCGACGGCCACCCGAGGATGGCGGTGTGGGTCAGGAACCGCTCGACCAACACCCAGACGATGAGCAGGAGCCCGAGCAGGCACGCCCCGAAGCCGATGACGGTGGCGACGCGCAGCGGCAGGTACGAGAACCCGAAGATCCCGTCGAGCGCGAGCTTCAGCAGCCGCTTGAAGCTCATCCGCGGCTCGCCCGCCGCGCGGGCCTCCCGGTCGAAAGCGAACTCCACCTGCTTGAAGCCCACCCAGGACCGGATGCCGGGGAGGTACCGGTTGTGCTCCGGCAGCTGGTTGATGACGTCCAGCGCGCGCCGGTCGATGAGGGAGAAGTTGCCCGCGCCCAGCGGCAGGGAGATGTCCGCCATGCGCTGGTAGATCTTGTGGAAGGCGTCGAAGGCGAAGCGGCGCAGGCCGGTCTCGGCGCGGGTCTTCTTGGTGGTGAAGACCACCTCTGCGCCCTTGCGCCACTCGTCGAGCAGGCGCGGGAGCAGCTCGGGCGGGTCCTGGAGGTCTCCGTCCATGAGCAGGATGACGTCCCCCGAGGCGTGCGCGAGCCCGGCCGCCACGGCGGACTGCAGCCCGAAGTTGCGCGAGAGGCAGACCACGCGCAGCTCCGGGTGGGCGCGCGCCTGCTCCTCGAGGAGCGGGCGGGTCTGGTCGCGGCTGCCGTCGTCGACCGCCACCACCTCGTAGGGACAGCCCAGCGGCGCGAGCGTCGCGAAGAGCCGGGAGCAGAGCTGCGGGACGATCGCCTGCTCGTTGAACAGCGGGACCACGACGCTGAGCAGCTTCGGCTGGCGGGAGGGCTCGAGGGGGGCATCCATGGGCGCGGGGAGTATACCCGGGCCTTCCGGGCCGAAACCGCCGATTGATTCACGCCGCTGTCCGCCCTGGACCCCGGTGGTACAGTACGCGGCCTTCCAGGCACCCCCATGACTCCCCGCTCGAACCTGCTCCCCCTCGGCCTCGTCCTGGCCGCCTTCACGCTCTTCGGCGGCTACAGCCTGCAGCACCTCTACGACCCGCCGGTGGGGACGCACGGCTGGCGGCAGTCCATCGCCACCACCGAGGCGCGGCTGTACGCCGCCGGCCAGCCCTTCCTCTACCCCCGGGGCGAGGGCTGCGGGGCGGACCCCAAGGTGTTTATGGGCTCCGAGTTCCCGCTCTATGCCTGGACCCTGGGCAAGCTGGGCGGCGCGGACGGCATCAACTTCGTCGGCCGGGTGCTGGGCCTGCTCTCGGCGCTGGCGCTGATGCTGTCGACCTTCGTCATCCTCAGACACGTGTTCCGCGGATGGGAGGAGCCCTACCGGTCGGTGACCGCGACCGCGGCCGCGTCGTTCTTCGCCGTCTCCCCGCTCTTCCGCTTCTACGGCATCGGCTTCGTCCCCGACCTCGAGGCGCATGCCCTCGCCCTCGCCGGCATCGCCGTCCTCGCCGGCCCCTTCCGCGCCGCGCCCCGCTCCTCGCTGTTCGAGAGCAGCAAGGACGACCCGCCCCCGCTCTCCCTGGTCCGCCTCGTCGTCGCCGCGGTGCTGCTCAGCCTCGCCTGCCTCACCAAGCTCATCGCCGTGCCGCACCTGGCCCTCGCCGGGGTGGTGCTGCTCGACCGCGCGCGGCCGCGTCCAGGGCTCTCGGGCTTCGCCTCGCTGCGTCCGTTCCTGATGGCGGCCTTCTTGGTCCTGGTCGTCGCGGTGCCGGTCTACCTCTGGTACGTGCGGTGGACCCCCGTGCTCAAGGCGGGCGGCTGCGACATGGTCTGGCTCCCGGACGGCCTGGGCGACACCTGGAAGACGCAGACCTTCACCGACCCCGAGTGGCGCCACCGCATGTCCAAGTGGGGGCGCGAGGACCTGCTGGGCGTGGTCTGGCCGGCGTGCCTCGCGGGTCTGCCGCTGTTCTTCTTCGCTGGCTTCCGCGGCGTGCTGCTGTTCCTGTGGTCCATCGGCTGCGGGCTCGGGTACGTGTCGCTGGGCTGGCACACCAAGCAGCACGACTACGACTTCTTGCTGGTGCTGCCGGCCTTCGCGATGGGCTTCGGCGCCTCCTTCGGGATGGCGAGCCGGCTCCTCGCGGCGGTGGCCGAGCGCGTGCGCAGCCTGCCGGAGTGGCTCCTGACCGCGGCGCCGTACCTGGCGCTGGTGGCGACCGTGCTCGCGCTCTCCCCGGGGGCCCACAAGCAGTCCCGGCGCCACTGGTACACCGGCATGGACGAGGTGGGGCTCGAGGACATGCTCGACAAGGTCCTGCCCGAGGGAGAGCCCATCCACTTCTTCGGCGGCCGCGTGGACCCGCGCGTGCCCTACTACGCGAACCGGCTGGCGCTGGCGATGCTCCCTCCCGGCGACGGCGACCCCCACCGCCAGGACCAGCGCTACTGCCAGAACGTGGGCGTGAAGTACGACTGCTGCCTCGCGGTGGGCACCGGCGGCAGGACCCGCATCTGCGACGAGCGCCAGCCCGCGGTCGTCTGGCCAGGCGACCTGCTCCACTGCGGCATCTCGACGCCGGAGGCCCCCATCCTGCCCGCGCGCATCGTCGAGACCGCGCTGAAGACCATCCGGTCGCCGAGCGATCAGCCGATCACCGGGCTGGGCAGGCTGCTGGGCACCGACCGTGTGAAGTGCGGCACCCCGCGCATCCCCTGCGCCGGGATGCCCTCGAAGGACTTCCTGGACCTCTACGTGATCCCCGAGGCGGCGAACCCGCCGGTGGAGCTGCTGGCGGACGGAGCGCCGCTCGCGCTCGACCCGCCGCCGTCGAAGTGGCTGGCCGGGTCCCTGATGATCCCCCGGGTGGAGCTGCCCTCCCCCACTCCCCGCCGGCTGGAACTGCGGCTGCGGGGGACCGACCTCGTGCCGCTGCCCGCGCCCTGACCCGGAGAGCCCCGTGTCCAAGACCCTCGAGTCGATGAAGGGCTACACCACGCCGTTCTGGGTGGCGAACGCCTCGGAGCTGTTCGAGCGCATCGCCTTCTACGGCACCACCTCGATGCTGGTGCTGTACCTCACCAAGGCGCGTGGCCTGGAAGAGGGCGAGGCGCTGCGACTGAACGGCCTCTTCGGGATGATGGTCTACGGCCTGCCGGTGCTCTCGGGCTTCGTGGCCGACCTCATCGGGTACCGGCGGGCGCTGCTGGTGGCCTACGGCCTGCTCGCGACCGGCTACTTCCTGTTGAGCCAGCTAACCGGGTACTGGGCCATCGCCAGCGCGCTCCTGGTCATCGCCCTGGGCGCTTCGCTGGTGAAGCCGACGATCACGGGGACGGTGCAGAAGACGTGTGACGAGTCCCGGCGCTCCGTCGGCTTCTCCATCTACTACACGCTGGTGAACGTGGGCGGCTTCCTGGGCCCGCAGGTGGCCGCGCGCGTCAGCAAGGCCTTCGACCCCACCGCGCCCTTCGTGGTCTGCGCCGCCGCCGCCGGCCTCGCGCTGGTGCTGGTGGCCGTGGCCTTCCGCATGCCCGCCGAGCTCGAAGCCGGCGAGAAGAAGTCGTTCGCGGCGTTCGGCAAGGACTTCCTCACCGTCGTCGGCAACGCCCGCCTCATGGCGCTGTTCGTGCTCGTCTCCGGGTTCTGGGTGAACTTCTTCTCCCTCTACGGCGCCTTCCCGCTCTTCGTCACCGGCCAGCTCGGCGGGAGCGAGACCGACGTCGCGAACCTCCTGGGCGTCGAGTCCGTGGTGGTGATTGCCCTGACCGTCGCCATCGGCGCCCTGACCCGGAACCTCAAGGCGAGCCGCGCCTTCCTCATCGGCGTGCTGCTCGGCGCGGCGGGGATGGCGCTCATCGGGTCCTACCCCTCGCTCTACGTGGCTGGCGCCGGCGTGGTGGTCATCGCCCTCGGGGAGATCACCTACTCCGCGCACTTCTACAAGTACCTGGGAGACATGGCGCCTCCGGACCAGGTGGGCATGTACATGGGCTTCGCCTTCCTGCCCATCGCGGTGGGCTACTTCGGCTCCGGGGTCATCGGCGGGTGGCTGCGCGCCCTCACCGCCTCGGACCCACGGCTCATCTGGTTCGCCTTCGGCGCCATCGGCCTCGTGGCCAGCGTCGGCATCTACCTGCTCACCGAGGTCTTCAGGCCCAAGGCGCCTGCCGGAGTCTCCTGATGCCGCTGCTCCCGCTGAACGCCCCCGCAGGGGACGCCCTGCAGCTGGTGGCCACCGTCACCGCCGCCTCCGCGCCGCTGGCGAGCGCCCTCGCCCAGGCCGGCGCGACCTCCTTCCGCCTCAACGCCTCGCACATGGGCCCGGTGGAGTTGCGCCAGGCCGTCGCCGAGATCCGCGAGCGGGTGCCCGACGCCCCGGTGGTGGTGGACCTGCAGGGCGCGAAGATGCGGCTGGGAGAGCTCGCGACCCGGCCGGTGCACGTCGGACAGCGGCTGCGCTTCGCGCTCGAGGCCCGCGGACACGACGTGCCCCTGCCCCACCCCGAGGTCTTCTCCTCCGCGCGCGTGGGCGACACCCTGAGCTGCGACGACGACCGCCTCCGCTTCCGCGTCGAGGCCGCGACCCCGCTCGCGCTGGAGACCGTCTCGCTGCGCGAGGGGCCGCTGCGCGCGCGCAAGGGTGTCAACGTGCTCGAGCACCCGGTCGCGCTCGAGGACCTGACCCTCGGTGACCAGACCCGCCTCGACGCCGTGGCGGACCTGCCGGGCGTGGCCTTCGCGTTCTCCTTCATGAGCGACGGCTCGGAGGCCGAATGGGTCCGGCGCCGCGTGCCCGACGCCGTCGTGGTCGGGAAGATCGAGCGCGAGGAAGCGATCCGGTCCCTCCCCGCGATCGACCAGAGGGTCGACGCGACGTGGGTCTGCCGGGGCGATCTGGGCGCGCAGCTCGGCATGCCCGCCATGGCCCGCTTCGTCGCGGGACTCGACCCGCACGCGCTGGGCCGGCCGGTGGTCATGGCGGGGCAGGTGCTGGAGCACCTCACCGCCCACGCCGAGCCCACCCGCTCCGAGGTCTGCCACCTCTTCGACCTGGTCGCGCGCGGCTACGCGGGGTTCGTGCTCTCGGACGAGACCGCCATCGGCGAGGACCCGGTGCGGGCGGTGGAGCGGGCGGCGGGGCTGCTGGCCGGCTTCCGCGACACCGCGGGTACGGCGCGGTGAAGGTCCACGTCCTGCGCGGAGCCGGCCGGACGTACTCGTGCCGCAGCTACCTCGCGCTGGGCGACTGGAACCGGCTCTGCGACGTGAACACGCTCATCGACGCGGGCGGCGACGCGTCGATCGTGGACGAGATCGACCGCATCTCCACCGGGGTGGGCAAGCGGGCGGTCGAGCGCGTCATCCTCACGCACGGCCACTTCGACCACCGCGGGGCCATCGACGAGCTGACGCGACGCTGGGCCCCCGAGGTCTGCGCCTTCGCCCCGGCCCCGGGGGTGACCCGCGTGCTGCGGCACGGCGAGCTGTTGCCGGTGGGCGACACCACTGGGTGCATCCTGCACACCCCCGGGCACTCGGCCGACTCGGTCTGCCTGTTCGTGCCCTCGGCGCGCACCCTGTTCTGCGGCGACACCCCGCTGCGCATCCGCAGCCCCGGCGGGGTCTACGGCCGCGAGTTCGTGCGCGCACTCGAGCACCTCACCACGCTGCCCATCGAGCTCGTCTACTTCGGCCACGACGACCCGGAGTCGCCGGCGATGCCGATGCTGCTGGCGACGCTGGCCAACGTGCGCGCGAGCGAGCTGGTGGACTGAGCTGAGCCTCGCGGGAGATCAGCCCGTCGAGCACGAGCCCTTCCGGAAGCACGAATACGAAGGCCCCCGCCCCTGCCGGGACGGGGGCCTCGAGCTGCGCGTGAGTCAGCTCACTGCTTGGTGATGGTCACGTCGTCCAGGTAGACGAAGCCACCAGTCGCGGTGCCGTAGACGCGCATCATCACCTTCATGAACGCCGCGTTCGCCGGCGCAGTAGGGGCGAGGGTCATCTCTTGCCAGGTGGTCTTGTCTGCGGTGCGACCCTGGTCGTACGTCGCCGTCCCGATGATGGCCTGCGTAGCATCGTAGAACGCGTAGGACACGTTGCCAGCGGCGGTCGCATCATTGTCGTAATACCAGAAGCTGATCTTGTAGACCGCGGCCGGAACCACCGGGGTGAGCGCAGACGCGAACTCGGTCTGGGAGTTGGTGCTGCTGTTCCGCGTCAGCTTCACCGAGTAGTTCCCACCGTGTTTGATGGTCGTCTCCTGGGCCACACCGCAGCCAGCGGCAGCCGTCCAGGACGAGGGCAGCGTGGGTGGAGCGTTCCAGAGTTCCATGTCCCCATTGGCCGGACCGACGACCATCGAAGCGGTGTAGCCAGTGAACGGCGCAGAGTTGGCCGTGGGGTCCACGCTCTTGCCCAGCGTGTCCCTGACCGTCGCCGCCACCGTCACGGTGTACGAAACGCCGCCGGTCTGGGCAGAGGTGGTGAGCTCGACGGCCTTGTCGCTCGTCGCCGACAGGGCCGCGGCGCTGACCGTGAGACCGGAGATGGTGAAGGCGCCGGCGGTGATGCTCGCCGCGGACATGCTGCGATCGAAGGTCACCCGCACCTGCGTCGCCGAGGTGGCCACCCCCGGCGGCACGACCTTGGGTGCCGGGCAGTTGGTGATGGAGAAGTCACCGGCCTCGTAACCGCTCGGCTGGGCGTCTGCGTTGAACCGCCAGACAATGCCCTTCTGCATCGTGACGGTGCAGCCGGCAGCAAGGGGCAGGGTGTTCGCCACCGTGGTGGGGATGCGCAGGTTCGGCAGCGTCGCAGGATCGAGGAAGATGCCCTCGGTGGTCAGCGGGTACTTGTTGAAGCCGTTCCCGCCGTAGGCCGAAGCCCCGATGGTCCCGGAGATGGTGATGTACTCGGCCTCGTAGTTGCCCACCGCCGAGACCACGTCGGTGGCGGAGCTGAGGTTCTGCAGCAGGCCCGCGAGCGAGTTGCCCTGGGAATCGCGGGTGTAGCCGCTGATGGTCTCGGCGACGCGCAGGGTGGCGGAGGTGGCCATCTTGGTGATGGTGAAGCTCACCCGGTCGCCGGCGACCGGCGCAGGCGTCGCGTTGGTCAGGTCGCTCACGAACAGCGCCGGGCCAGCCTGCGCGCCCTGGATGAAGAAGCCCGCGGGGTCGCCGGTGCCGTGCTGGGCACGGACGTAGGTTACCAGCGCGCCGGTGATGGGCAGCGAGAGGGTCGCGCTGTCCGCGGCGGTCCGGGCCGCGGCAATCTGCGCGGACACGTCCACGCTGGCGATGCAGGTGTTGGTGGCGGTGTTGCAGGTCTTGCCGCCGATGCAGTCACCGTTGGCGAGGCACTCGACGCAAACCGGGCTCGCGCCGGTCTTGCACTTGGGGGTCGTGCCCGAGCAGCCGAAGGTGTCGGTGCAGACCACGCACTGCGCACTGGCGTTGCACGCCGGGGTCGCCGGGGTGGACGAGCAGTCGGCGTTGGTCGCGCAGCCCACGCAGCGGCCGCCAGCGACGGTGACGTCGCAGGTCTTCGGCAAGGTGCAGCCCCGCTGCGAGGTGCAGACCACGCACTGGGCGCTCGCGTTGCAGACCGGGGTAGCCGGGGTGGTGGAGCAGTCGGCGTCCGCGAGGCAGCCCTTGCACACGCCGCCAGTGACGGTGAGGTCGCAGGTCTGCGGCGGGGTGCAGCCGCTCTGCGCGGTGCAGGTCACGCAGGTCTTGGCGGCGGTGTCGCAGATCGGCTTGGTGCCCGAACAGTTGATGTTGGTGAGGCAGCCCACGCAGGCCCCGGCCCCGCTCGCGGCGCTGACGTCGCAGACCTTGCCCTGCGAGGTGCAGCCCTCGGAGGCGCTGCAGACGATGCAGGTCTTGGTGGTGGTGTTGCAGACCGGGGTAGTCGGAGTCTTGCAGTCCGTGGAGGTGAGGCAGCCGACGCAGGCGCCGGCGCCGCCGGAGGCGGTCAGGTCACAGACCTGCGAAGCGGCGCAGCCCTCAGTCTGGGTGCAGGTCACGCACTTCTTCGTCCCCGTGTTGCAGACCGGGGTCGGGGCGGAGCAGCTGGCGTTCGTGAGGCAGTCCACGCAGACCGGCGCCGAGGTGGTGTCGCAGACCTTCGGGAAGGTGCACCCCTTGGAGCTGTTGCAGGCCACGCACTTCTTCGCGGTGGTGTCGCAGACCGGGGTCGCGCCCGAGCACTTGTTGTCGTCGAGGCAGTCCACGCACTGGCCACCGCTCACCGAGAGGTCGCACACGCCGGTGGTGCAGCCCGCGGTCTCAGTGCAGGCCACGCACTTCTTCGCGGTGGTGTCGCAGATGGGCGTTGCCGAAGTGCCAGCGCAATCGTCGTTCTTGGTGCAGCCAGTGGTGATGCACCTGCCGCCGGGGAAAGCGACGTCGCAGACCTGCGGGGAGTTGCAGCCCTCGGTCGCGGTGCAGACCACGCACTTCTTGGCCGCGGTGTCGCACACCGGGTTCGGCGCGGCGCACCCGGCGCTGCTGGTGCAGACGCACTGGCCGGCGAGCACGTCGCAGGTCGAGCCCGCGGCGCAGCCCGCGCTGGCGGTGCAGACCACGCACTTCTTGGCCACGGTGTCGCAGACCGGGGTCGCGGGGGTCGACGCGCACTCGGTGTTGGAGGTGCAGCCGGCGTCCACGCAGGAGGTCCCGCCCTCGCACTTCTTGCCCAGGGCGCAGCCCTCGGTCGCGGTGCAGAACACGCACTTCTTGGTCGTGGTGTCACAGACGGGGGTCGCGGGGGTCGACGCGCAGTCGGTGCTGGTGTTGCAGCCCGAGTCGACGCACGAGGAGCCGTTCACGCAGGTCTTGCCAGCGGCGCAGCCCTCGGCGGTGGTGCAGAACACGCACTTGTGGCTCACCGGGTCGCAGACGGGCGTGGCCCCGGTGCACTGGCTGCTGGCGGTGCAGCCGGTGCACTGGCCGCCGCTGACGGTCACATCGCAGGTGGTGCCCGTGGCGCAGCCTTCCGTCCCGGTGCAGACCACGCACTTGCGCGCGGTGCGGTCGCAGACCGGAGTGGTGGGGGTGGAGGCGCAGTCCGCGCTGCTGCTGCACCCATTGGGCACGCAGTTGCCGCCCGAGACGGTGGTGTCACACGTCTCGGAGGCGAGGCACCCGGCCGCCTCGGTGCAGACCACGCACTTCTTCACCGTCAGGTCGCACACCGGCGCTGAGGTGGCGCAGTTCGTGTTGCCCGTGCACTGGACGCAAGCAGGGGTCGCCGCCTTGGTGTCACAGACCTTGCCCTCAGTGCAGCCCTTGGCGCTGGTGCAGGCCACACACTTCTTCGCCGTGTCGTCACAGATGGGGGTGTTGCCCGTGCAGGTGGTGGGGCAGCCAGTGGCGACGCACACCTTGTTGGTGCACAGCTCGCCCGCGGCGCAGTCGGAGGCAGTGACGCAGGTCTTGTCGCCGCTGGGACAGCCGGTGCCGACCGCAAGCAACGCGATCGCTCCGGCGAGGTACAGGTTCCGGTTCATGCAGGTCCTCGTTCGGTGGAAGGCGGCCTCGGCCCAGGCCGCGTACAAGGCCGCGGGAGGTGGTCTCCGCCCGGGCCCGAGAAAAGCGGCCGAAGGATACTCCCCTCCCCAGCCCGGTTGGTAGCACCAAGTGGACCCTTGGCGCGGGGGGCCCCGGTTTTCGACGCAATGCGCCGTGCATCACGTTCCCAAACCCTGTAAGAAGCCTCGGTTTCCAGCCTTGGAGGGTCGCGTTTCATGGACAGCCACCCCGTCGCCTCCCAGCCCATGCCTGCCCGTCCGTGGCACGCCGGGTACCCCGCGGGAGTCACGCCCGACGCGCAGCCGGTCGCGCACACGAACCTGGGCCAGATGATCCGCGCGGCGGCCGAGCGGTATGGGGACCGGGCGGCGGAGACCATCGTCCTGCCCAACGGCCTCGAGTCCTCGCTCTCGTTCCGCGAGGTGGACGAGCTCTCCGACGCCTTCGCGGCCTACCTGCGCGGCGCCCTCGGCCTCGCCAAGGGCGAACGGGTGGCCATCCTCCTGCCCAACAGCCTCGCCTACTCGATTTGCGCCTTCGGCGTGCTCAAGGCCGGGGCGGTGGTGGTGAACACCAACCCGCTCTACACCCCGCGCGAGCTGGAGCTGCAGCTCAAGGACAGCGGCGCCAAGGTCCTGGTCATCCTGGACAAGTTCGGGGAGAAGCTGGCCTCGGTGCTCCCGAAGACCAGCGTGAAGACGGTGGTGGTCACCTCCATCGCCGACTTCTTCCCGTTCTTCTTGCGGGTGCTCATCGGTACGAAGCTGCGCCTCTCCGGGCAGATCCCGAAGATCACCGTGCCCTACACCTCGCTGGTCAACGCCCTGCGCCACGGCGCGGTGTACCAGGCGAAGGCCCGGCTGATGTCCGAGAAGCCCGAGGAGCCCGCGGCCGGGGACCTGGCGCTCTTGCAGTACACCGGCGGGACCACCGGGAAGAGCAAGGGCGCGATGCTCACGCACGCGAACCTGCTCGCCAACGTCGGGCAGATCACGCAGATCACCGGGGGCTACTTCCGCCACGGCGGCGAGACCGTCCTCACGGTGCTGCCCCTGTACCACGTCTTCGCCTTCACCATTAACCTCCTCTTCTCCTACTCGTCCGGGACGCACAGCGTGCTGGTGCCCAACCCCCGGCCGCTCAAGAACCTGCGCCCGGCGTTTCGCGCGCACGACATCACCTGGACCACGGCGGTGAACACGCTGCTCAAGGCGCTGCTGGCCGAGCGCTGGTTCCAGCAGTCGCCGCCCCCGCACCTGCGCGAGGTGTACTCCGGCGGAAGCGCGACCCAGCCGGCGGTGCTCGAGGCCTGGGAGAAGCTCACCGGCAGCATGGTCATCGAGGGCTACGGCATGTCCGAGACCAGCCCGCTCATCACCTTCAACCCTGCCCGCCCCTCGAACGGCAAGGTGCTGCGCAACATCGAGCAGGTCGGAGGCGCAGGGCTGCCGCTCCCCGGCACCGACCTGCGCATCGTGGGCGACGACGGGACCGTGCTCGGGCCGGGCGAGAAGGGCGAGATCGCCGTGCGCGGCCCACAGGTGATGCGCGGGTACTGGCAGCAGCAGGAGGAGACCGACCGGGTCCTCAAGGACGGCTGGCTGCGCACCGGGGACGTCGGCTGCCTCGACGCCGGCGGCTACCTCGAGATCACCGACCGCAAGAAGGACATGATCATCGTCAGCGGCTTCAAGGTGTTCCCCAACGAGGTCGAGGCGTGCATCGCCATGCACCCCGAGGTCGCCGACGTGGCGGTGGTGGGCATCCCCGACGAGGGTACCGGCGAGGCCGTCCGCGCCTTCATCGTGCCGAGGACCGAGGGGCTGACCGCCGACGAGATCGTCAAGCACTGCCGCGAGCTCCTGGTGAACTACAAGATCCCGCGCAGCGTCAGCTTCATCGGCGAGATGCCCAAGAACGCAGTTGGCAAGACCCTGCGCCGCGAGCTGCGGGCCGGCCGCGCCGAAGGGTCCTGAGCCGGGCGCTCCCTCCCCGGGCCCCCACAAGAATTCGTATCCGCTCCGCACCGAGTTGAGGCAAGGTGCGCCAGCGCTCGTCCTCTGCGAGCCCCACGCCGCGGCCCCGCCGCACCGAGGCAAACATGAACCCCAACGACCCGGCCGCCATGGACCAGATGACGGTCGACACCAAGAACCTCTACCGCGAGGAGGTCTTCACCGACCTGAAGGTGGCCTCGTTGCGGCGGCTCACGCCCATCCAGCTCGACGGAAGCCCCGACCTCGCGCGCAAGGTCCTCTTCCTGGGCCAGACCCACGTCATGACCCGCGCGGGCCCGATGCCCCTGGAGTTCAGCATCGAGGCGGCGACGCTGGCCGAGGCCTCCGAGAAGTTCCCGGCCGCGGTGCAGGAGGCGGTCACCGAGATGATCGACGAGGCGCGGCGGCTCCAGCGCGAGCAGGCCTCGAGCCTCATCATCCCGGGCATGGGCCAGGGCCCCGGCAAGATCCAGATGCCGTAGTCCAGCTTCGGTCTTCGGCAGAAAAAAAGGACCGCTCGCACCCCGGGGCCGGCCGAGGAGCGAGCGGTGGACGCCCGCCTATCGAGCGCCACTTCCACGATGGGAGTGGCGCCCTCCCCGCCGGCCATTCACGGGACCACGCGGATGGCCCCCGCCATCCCCGAGCCCGTGGCGTCGCCGTGGAAACTGCAGAAGTAGCCGTAGTCCCCCGGGACAGTGAGCGTGTAGGTCGCCGTCTTCCCGCTGCTCACTGCAGCGATCGCTTCCTGCGGGCCGCACGACTGCTCCAGTGGATGGGCCGAGAGACTCCCGCTGAACGTCACCGCGTGGCCAGCCGTCACCTTGAGGCACTTGGGGGTGTAGCTCCCCCCGGCGAACGTGATGGTCCGGTCCGCGCCCACCGCCGTCGCGTCCGTGTAGTCGTTGCAGCCCGCGAAGCCAGCGCCGCAAACCGGGAACGACGGTCCGGCATCGGGTCCGGGAGGGGCTGCGTCCATTCCAGCGCTCGCTGCATCGACGGGTGAGGTAGCCGCATCCGCGGGTTCCCCTGCGTCCCCGGTGGCCGAGCCATCCGGCCCCGCCTGGGCCGAGGCATCGTGGGCCACGTGGCCTGCATCCACCCCGGGTGCGGATGCATCGAACGACTGGGAGGCGCTGCCGCAGCCGAGAAGGCTCGACAACGAGAGCACGAGGATGACGTGGCGCATCGGAACACTCCTCCCGGCCCCGGGTTGAAGTGCGTTCGATGCGCGCTCTCGTCAGGGGGTTCCCCGCCCCTTCGGACAGGGACTCCGGCGTGACGGGACGTGATAGACAGGACACCTTTCGCAGCCCACGTGAGGGAGCCATGAGCAAGTCGAAGGTCGCGATCGTGCGGACGTCCCCGGCGACGGTGCTGTCCGACTATCACCAGGTGATGAACCTCGCGGGCTACCAGGACGTGGTGGCCAAGGACGCCGACACCGCCCTGAAGGTGAACATCTCCTGGCACTTCTTCTACCCCGGCTCCTCCACCACCCCGTGGCAGCTCGAGGGCGTCATCCGCGCGATGAAGGCCGACGGCTACTCGCCGGAGCTCATCCACGCGTGCCACAACCGCACCGTGGTCATCGACGCGCACCTCGGCGAGCGGGAGAACAAGCAGCTCAACCCGGTGCAGGCGCACGGGCTGCGCAACGTGCACCTCTACGAGGGCGGCGAGGAGTGGGTGGACGTCCGCGAGGTGGTGGGCGACGTCGCCAGCAAGCTCCTGGTCCTCAACGAGGTCTACCCCAAGGGCTTCCGCATTCCGAAGCGGTTCGTGGGCGAGAACATCATCCACCTGCCCACGGTGAAGACGCACATCTTCACCACCACCACCGGCGCGATGAAGAACGCGTTCGGCGGCCTGCTCAACGAGCACCGGCACTGGACCCACCCGGTCATCCACGAGACGCTCGTCGACCTGCTGCGCATCCAGCAGAAGATCCACCGCGGCATCTTCGCGGTGATGGACGGGACCTTCGCCGGCGACGGCCCCGGCCCGCGCTGCATGGTCCCGCACGTGAAGAACGTGCTGCTCGCCTCCTCGGACCAGGTGGCCATCGACGCCATCGCCGCGAAGCTGATGGGCATGGACCCGCTGTCCATCAAGTTCATCCGGCTCGCGCACGAGGCAGGGCTGGGCTGCGGCGACCCCCGCGACATCGAGATCGTCGGGGACCTGAGCGCCGCCTCCCAGGACTGGCACTTCGACGGCCCCTTCAAGCAGATGACCTTCGCCGCGCGCAACCAGCACCGCATCTACTGGGGTCCGCTGAAGAAGCCGCTGGAGTGGTCGCTGAAGACCTGGCTCGCGCCCTGGAGCTACGTGGCCTCGGTCGGCTACCACGACATGTTCTGGTACCCGCTCTACGGCAAGCCGCACATCCAGAAGGCGCTGGAGAGCGAGTGGGGCCGCCTCTTCTCGAACTGGGAGCGCGTGCAGCCCGACGCCGAGGGCAAGGGCTACCCGGACGTGGGCGAGGCGCACCCCGAGTTCGTGCGCATGGGGCTCAAGCACCTGCTCGAGGCCACGCGCCTCGTGGGGATGGCGGTGAAGGAGTCCCCGGAGCTCGACTCGTGGAAGAAGCGCCGCTGGAGCGTGATGCGGTAGCCGCCTACTTCGCCACCTGCGCGGCCCCCTGCGGGGGCCGCAGCTCGGCGAGCACCAGCCAGGTCCCCAGCGCGGTCGCCGCGACCAGCGCCACCAGCCCGAGGATGGGCAGCCACCTCGTGCGACCTTCGCGGGGCGCCGTGCGCATGCCGCGGACGGGCGGCTCGATCACTGCCGGTCCCGAGGTCCAGGCTGGCTCGGGCTGTCCATGAGCGGCCGGGAGCACGACCCGCGGCTCGGCGCGGGACGAGACCGGCTCGGGCGGGAGCGAGGCTGCCGTCAGCACCGGGCTCAAGCGGCGGGGAGGCAGGGGC
>CAZAIE010000013.1:0-21189 GCA_964485035.1 uncultured Myxococcaceae bacterium
TCCGTGGCCAGCGGGAGCTCGCGGCAGCCCTCGCGCGCGGAGCGGTAGGCGGTGGTGATGAGCTGGATGCACAGGAACGACTCCCGCGCCTCCTTCCCCACGAAGTCGCGCTGGGCGATGGCGGTGCGGAACTGGTCGAACAGGGAGTTGAACCAGCCCACGTGGCTCGCGTCCATCCAGTCCGAGGCCACCGAGCGCTTCTCCACCGTCCACTTCACCGCGCCCTGGGCCACGTCCGGGCCGTCGGTCTTCTCCATCACCGAGATCTCGAGGTCGTCGTCGGTCACCAGGATGCCGCCGCGCTCGCCCTGCACGGTGTAGATGACCTTGCGCATTCCCGCCGTCCAGGTGAGGTGCGCGTGGGCCAGGCCGCCGGGAAAAGTCAGCACGGCGCTGAAGTTGTCCTCGGTGTCGTACTGCGCGTCCTGGGTGGCCATCTTCGCGGTGACCGCGGTGGGGTAGGCGGAGAGCCAGTCGAAGGTCAGGTAGAAGGTGTGGCTCCCGTGGTCCATGGCGATGCCGCCGCCCGACCAGCGTTGGTGCCTTCGCCAGTGCGTGTTCCACTCGGTGACGCCCTTGGCGTGGGTGTTGCGGTAGGTCGACAGGGTGAGCGAGCGGACCTTCCCGATGCGCCCGCTGGCGAGGACCTCGCGGACCGCCTTCACCACCGGCGCGTGCTTGTAGTTGTGGCAGGGGAAGAGCACCCGCTCGGCGCGGCGGGCGTGGTCCAGCATCTCCCGGGCGCTCTCGAGCGTGGTGGTGAGCGGCTTCTCGCAGAGGACGTGCAGGCCGTGGTCGAAGGCGGCGTGGGCCACCGCGGCGTGGTCGCAGGGCGGGGTGGCGATGTCCACGAAGTCGAGGTTGCCGGCCTCCGCGGCGAGCAGCGCCTGGTGGTCGGGGTACACCCGCGCGTTCGGGAGGGCCTTCTTCGCCAGGGCCCGGCGGGCCTCGCAGACGTCGGCCAACGCGACGATCTCCACGTCCGATCGCTGCAGGTAGGCCGGGACGTGCCCGAGTCCCGAGATGAAGCCGTAGCCGACGACCGCGCCTCGAAGCCTGTCGCTCATGCGCGCCCTTCTACTCCAGCGGTCCTGGGGCGTCGAGGCGCGGCGACGGGCGTCTTCGGGACCGGCGCCAAGGCGCTTCCGGTCACCGTCCCGGGGCGGTAGGTTCCGCCGCGCGGAGGGTCTCACAAGGAGTCGCAACGTGGAGGTTCCCAAGGTGTCCGTGGAGTCGACGACGGGCGAGTCGCCGCTGTTGCGCTCGAGCCGGCTCTGGCCCGTGGTCGCGGGCGTCTGCTTCGCCCTGCTCTTCGCCGCGCTGGGCTGGGCGATGCAGCTGCGCAGCGAGCTGGCCGCCCGGCAGGCGGAGTCGACGCAGGCGCTCGAGGCCCACCTCAAGACGCTGGTGCTGCAGACCCGGCAGATCGAGGCGCTGGACCAGCTGGCGGCGCGCATCGACCGCTTCAACCGCGAGTTCGGCGCCAGCGTGGGCCGGCTGCAGGTGGGGGAGAGCCTGGAGGTCGAGCTCAAGGCGCTGGTCCAGAAGCCGCACCTCCCCGAGGAGGCCCGGCGGACCCTCGAAGAGTTCGAGCAGAGCGCGGCGGCGATTGCGGAGATGGCGGCGACGGTCCGCGAGTACGAGCGCTATCTGGGGGCGCCGGCAGCGGTGCAGCGCGGCGACACCCACTCCCAGATCGCCAAGCGTTACCTCCTGGAGGAGGCCCACCTGACGCCGGCGGAGGCGGACCGGGTGCTCCGGCGCACCGCGCTCGCCTGGGAGCTGGAGCCGGGCAACGCGGTCTACAACCTCTTCCACGAGGGCCTGCTGCTCTCCACCGTGACCCAGGGCACCGCCAAGCGTCCCCCGCTGCTGGTGCAGGCCGCGCAGCGCCAGGCGGTGCTGGCCCGCGTCGCGGAGCTGGAGGAGAAGGTGCGCCAGCTCGAGGCGAGGCAGGCCGCGCCGGCGCCGCAGTAGTCAGCGCAGGCGGCCGGGGGGCGGGGGCGCCGCGCTGCGCGGGTCCTCGGGCCAGGCGTGCTTGGGGTACTTGCGGCACAGCTCGCGGCGCAGCGCGGGGTAGTGCCGCTCCCAGAAGCCGGCGAGGTCGGTGGTCACCTGCACCGGGCGCTTGTTGGGCGCGAGCAGGTGCAGGACCACGAAGACCCGCCCGCCGACCACCGCCGGCCCCGTCGCGAGGCCGAAGAAGTCCTGCAGGCGCGACTCGGCCCAGGGCGGCTGGCCGGGGGCGTAGTGGATCTGCAGCTGGCGCCCTCCCGGCAGCCGCACTGTCGAGGGCGTGAGCCGGTCCAGCGCGGCACGCTGGGCGCCGTCGAGCCGGCCCAGCAGCTCCTCGGTGAGCGACGCCTCCCGGAGCTCGGCGAAGCTGCGGCGGCCCTGGCACAGCGAGGCCAGCGCTGACTTCACGTCCTCTTCGGAGAGCGCGGGGAAGCCCTGGTCCGGGGCCGCCGCGGCCACCAGCCGGATGCGGGTGAGCACCTGCTCGATCGCCGCCTTGTCGGCGAAGGCCTCCACACCGCGCCCGAGCGCCTCGTCGGCGAGCACCGCCGCCGTCCGCTCCGGCTCGAGCTGGGCGAGCCGGCTCTCCTCGATGACCAGGCCGTCGTAGACCAGCCGCGAGAAGGCGTCGACCCGCTCGGCCTGGTCGTTCCAGCGGTACTCGGACTCCTCCACCACCTTCTCTGCGAAGAGGTCGATGAGCCACTCCGGCTCGATGCGGCTGGCGACGCGGACCACGGCGCCGCCCCGCGCCCCGGTCCCGCGCTCCTCGGCGTCGATGGCCACCACGAAGGGCGCGTCCCGCACCACGCTGGTCTCGGCCAGGCGCGCGCTGCCGCCCCCACAGAGCACGATCTCCGGGTTGGTTCCGCTCTCCGAGGCGCGGCGGCGGGCGACGCGGTCCGGGTAGCCGGCGAGCAGCGCCTGGAGCAGCGGCCGGTCGGGGTCCGGGTCGCTCGTGGCCGGCTTCCGGCCGCGCAGGGCCCGGGCGAGGCTGCGGCGCACCCGGTCCACCGCCTGCACCGCGCCCACGTCCAGCTCGAGGGAGCGCAGCGCCCCGGCGGCGAGCTGGCGGCGCTCGGCTTGCCGGAACAGCTCGAGCGACTCCAGCACGTCGCTGGGCCCGTTCACCCGCGCCTTCTGGGCGTGGGGGCCGAACGCCACGCCGCGCGCCTCGAGGCGGATCTCCCGCTCGCCCAGCAGCGCGGCGAGCAGGCACCCGTCCTCCCCGCGGCCCCGGGCCTGCGCCTCCAGCAGCACGCGGGCCTGGCGCGGGTGCACCGGGAGCGGGAGCATCCGGCGGCCCAGCTCGGTGAGCTTGCCGGAGGGATCGGTCGCCCCCAGGCGCGCGAGCAGCGTCTCCGCGGCTTCGAGCGCTGCCGGCGGCGGAGACTCGAACCAGTCGAAGTCGGCGAGCCGGTCCTCGCCCGCGCCGTGCAGGGCCAACGCTGCCTCGGCCAGGTCCAGCCGCTGGATCTCGGGGGCCTCGTAGTCCTGGCGGGTCTCGAAGTCGTGGCGGGTGTAGAGCCGCAGGCAGCGCCCCGCCCGGACGCGGCCGGCGCGCCCGGCGCGTTGCACGGTCGAGGCCTTGGAGACCCGTGCCACCTTCAGCGTCGGCAGTCCCGACCAGGCGGAGTGGCCGGCGATGCGCGCGAGGCCGCTGTCCACGACTGCCACCACGCCCTCGAGGGTCACCGAGGTCTCGGCGACGTTGGTGGAGAGGATGACCTTGCGCTGGGGACAGCGGGCGACGGCCCGGTCCTGCTCGGCGGCGGGGAGGTCGCCGTGCAGCTGCACCAGGGCGAGGTCCGCTCGCTGGGCGAGCTGCTCGCAGGCGTCGCGCGCCCGGCGGATCTCCGCGGCGCCGGGGAGGAACACCAGCACGTCGCCGTCGAGGCCCTCGTCCACCAGCCGGCGCACCGCGGAGGCCACCTGGGCCTCGAGCGGGCGCGGGTCCGGCAGCGCCGCGTGCTCGATGGCCACCTCGAAGCGGCGCCCCGGGACCGAGAGCGAGGGCGCCCCGCCCAGGTAGCGGGACACCGGTCCCGGGTCGAGCGTGGCGGACATCACCACCAGCTTCAGGTCCCGGCGCCGGCCCTGCTGCAGGCGGCGCAGCAGCGCGAGGCACAGGTCCCCGTCCAGGTGGCGCTCGTGGAACTCGTCGAGCACCACGCAGCCCACGTCGCGCAGGTCGGGCTCGGAGAGCAGGCGGCGGGTGAGCACTCCCTCGGTCACGAAGCGCAGGCGGGTGCGCGGGGAGGTCACGTCCTCGAAGCGCACCTGGTAGCCCACGCGCTCGCCGACCTCGAGCCCGCGCTCCTGGGCCACGCGGCGGGCGGCGAGGCGGGCGGCGAGGCGCCGGGGCTGCAGCACCACCACCTCGCGGTCGCCGACGAGCCCGGCCTCCAGCAGCGCCCAGGGGACGCGGGTGGTCTTGCCGGCGCCGGGCTCGGCCTGGAGCACGAGGCTCGGCGCGCGGCGCAGGCAGGAGACGCACTCCTCGAGGCGGTCGTCGATGGGGAGCGGGGAGACCATGGGGCGGCGCAGGATAGCGGCCCCGGCCCGGGTGGGCGAGCGCCGGAACTGCTAGGCTCCCGGTCCGTGGACAAGGCGAGCAACTCCCCGAAGCTCGAGGTCCCCGGCCGGGACGAGGCCGGCAAGGACCCCGCCTCGCTCGCGCAGACCCAGAAGCTGGCCGAGATCGGGCTGATGACCTCGGCGCTGCTCCACGAGATCAAGCAACCGCTCGCGGGCGTGAAGGGCACCGCCCAGCTCCTCAAGGAGCGGCCCGAGCTGGCCGAGCAGGCGGAGTTCATCCTCACCCAGGTGGAGCGCATCGAGCAGCTCATCGGCGACCAGCGCCGGTTCCTCCACGCCGGGGTGGGGACCCGGGCGACGGTGGACCTGCAGCGGATCGCCTCGGCGGCGGTCGCGCTCCTGGGGCCCAAGGCCCGCCACGCCGGGGTGCAGCTCGCGCTACGCGGGGAGGCCGCCGAGGTCCAGGGCAGCGAGGGCCAGCTCCTGCAGATCCTCGCGAACCTCCTGGCCAACGCCGTCGACGCGGTGGTCCTGGGTGGGGGCGAGAAGCGCTGGGTCGAGGTGGTGGTCCGCAGCGACGGCCCGGCGCGCGAGGTGCTGGTGGCGGACTGGGGCGCGGGCATCGCCCCGAACTCGGCACGCCGGCTCTTCACGCCCTTCTACACGACCAAGGGGCCCGAGGTGGGGACGGGCCTGGGGCTCTACATCAGCCGGACGCTCGCCGAGGCCAACGGCGCCACGCTCGAGCCGGTCCCTCCGGAGTCGGTGGGCAGCCAGGCCAAGACCGTCTTCCGGCTGCGGTTCGCGCCCGCGGCGGCGACCGGGAGCTCCCGTCCGGCGGTGCTCATCGTCGACGACGAGGAGGTCATCTGCTCGCTGCTCACCAACCTGCTGCGTGGCGAGGGCTACGAGATCCAGCTCGCGGCCACGGGCGACGAGGCGCTGCGCCTCATCGCCGAGCGGCGCTGGGACCTGGTGCTCTCCGACAAGAACCTCCCAGGCGCGAGCGGGCTCCAGGTCGCGCGGGCCGCGCGCGAGCGCTGGGGCTGCCCGGTGATCCTGATGACCGGGTACTCCTCGCTGGAGGCCGCGCAGGAGGGCCTCGCGGTCGGCCTGGTCGACTACCTCGAGAAGCCCTTCGACGACATCGGCGAGGTCCGACGCCGCATCCGCGAGGTGCTGGAGCCGAAGCCTGTGCCGGTTCCCACTCCTGTCGCCCTGCCCGCGCCGGCCGCCGCCGGGCCCTCGGCGCGCCGGGTGCTGATCGTCGAGGACCGGTCCCAGGACGCCGCCAAGATCGTCGAGGCGGTCACCGCCGCCGGCGGCGTGCCCGTCGTCGCCACCTCCATCGCCGAGGCGCAGTTCCAGCTCGCGCGGGGCGGGGCGGTGGGCGTGGTCCTCTCGCTCGACCTGAAGGACTCGTCGCTGACGCCGGAGGCCATCCGCTCCCTGCGCATCTCCACCCGCGCGCTGGTCACCCTCTGCGACAAGCCGTCGCTGGAGCAGACCGTGGTGGCCATCCGTCTGGGGGCGGCGGCGTGCCTGCCGCGGGCCTTGGCCTCGGCCCAGGCGCTCGGACGGGAGCTGGGGCGCGTGCTGTCGCTGGCCGGGAAGTAGGCCGGAGTGACCGGTGCTGGACGCCGGCCGACCCCCTCCGCTTGCGGCGATTGCCTCGCCCCGAGGCCGCCGCTATCTTGCGCGCCCTCGAGGTGACGCATGATGGAACTCTCTGTCGAATTCGCCTTCTCCGCCGGCCACCACCTGCCCGACTACAACGGCGCCTGCTGCCGTTTCCACGGCCACAACTACAAGCTGGTGGTCACCGTGGGGGGCAAGGTCGAGGCCAAGTCGGGGATGGTCATCGACTTCGAGGAGCTGCGCCGCATCGTCTCCCAGGAGACGCTGCCCCTGGTCGACCACCAGAACCTCAATGACTTCCTGCCCAACCCCACGGCCGAGCACATCATCGTGTTCCTGTGGGGCAAGCTGAAGCAGTCGCTCCCCGGGCTGCGCGAGCTGAAGCTGTACGAGACCCCCGAGTACTGGGTCACGTACCGCGGCGAGTAGCGGGCCTCACTGCGGCGCCCGCTCGTTCGCGCGGGCCCCGAAGTGGTAGGCGGCCAGCGCCCCGCCGTACAGCACCACACCGATCCAGAAGCTCGACGAGATCCCGAAGGACAGGGCGAAGACGATCGCCAGGACCGAGGCGCAGACCGAGGTCGCGCCGTTGATGCCCCACAGCCACGGGGTCAGGTGCGAGAACCGCGGCGCGGCGAGCTTCATCCCCATGGGGAAGGCCATGCCCATGAACAGGCCCAGCGGCGCCAGCAGCGCCGCGGCCAGCCCCATGCGGGCGCCGGTGGGGAGTCCCCGGGTGGCCGTGAGGATCGGCCCGCTCGCCAGACCGAAGACGAGCAGCAGCCCCACCAGCACCGCCAGGCGGACCCGCCCGCGGCGCGGGCTGCCCAGGCCCTCGGTGAGGAAGCTGCCCAGGCCGCTCGCCACCAGCAGCGCGGTGAGCACCACCGACAGCCCGCGCGTGGGGTGGCCGAGGTAGAGGATGAACTTCTGCATCTGCGAGACCTCGACCAGCATGAAGGCGAGGCCGATGGCGCCGAAGTAGAGCATGAAGGGCAGGGACCCCTTCAGCGACTCGCGCCGCACGGTGCGCTTGAGCGGGATGGCGATGCACAGGTAGGTCAGCCCGAAGACGATGATCACCAGCACGGTGAGCACCAGGATGGCCTTCATGTTGAAGCTGGTCGCCGCCAGCTCGTTCACCTCGGGCGAGAGGATGTCGCGCACCCGGAGCATGTGGAAGAAGAAGGGCTTGTCGTCGGTGGTGACGCTGATGTCCAGCGGGAAGGCCCGGGCGAACGCGGCCAGGTCGGGCGCCGCGGTGATCGCCTCGAGCGTGGACTCCCCGGCGACCCCCGGCGCGAGCACCACGTCGAAGCCCATGCGGCCGGCCACCTCCTGCAGCGTGGCCACGTCGGCGTCCGTGAAGGGCGAGCGGCTCACCATCACCGTGCCCACGCCGTCGGGCACGCCGCCGGGCACCGGCGGGGGCTGGCAGCGCACCACCATGATGTGGCGGCGCGCGTCGGTGATCCCCACCTCCTGCAGCGCGCTTCGGGCCAGGACCACCGTGCGGTAGACCTCCGCGGGGCGGTCCTTGAAGTACCAGCGCGACACCGTGAGCACGCCGGTGGGCGTGAGGTGCTCGAAGAACGAGCGCCAGGCCTCGAGCGTGTAGAGCGTGTTCTCGGCGAAGACGAAGGCCCCGGACGCGGTGGCCGCCCAGGTGTCGATGAGGGAGATCTGCAGGAGGTCGAAGGTCTCCTGCGTGCCGGCGATGAAGGAGCGCGCCTCGTCGTAGACCAGCCTCACCTTGGGGTGGCGGTCGAGGTGCCCGGTGTAGTCCCCGAAGCGGCCGTTCACCGCCTCGCCGATGGCCGGATTGATCTCCACGCCGGTCACCGACTTCTGCTCGAAGGCCAGGGCGCTGAGCACGTCGCGCCCGCCACCGGCGCCCACCACCAGCACCTTCGCGTCCCGCCGGAGGTGGTGCGCGATGTTGGTCACGTCGTGCTTGAGGTGATCGAGCGGCGCGAGGTCGCCGTCGAAGGCGGTGAGGACCGTCGCCGCGTTGCCGTCGATGGTGAGCAGCATCTGCCGCACGCGCCGGTCGGTGGGGTAGAGCGGGCTCAGGCCCCAGCCCGCGGGCGGCTGCGTGGACTGCTCGTCGCCGTCGATGCGCACCCGGGAGAAGGAGTTCCACTTCTCGAAGGTCGCCGGGGTCTCCACCCCGCCCTTCACGAAGCGCACCCGCAGGAGCGAGTGCTGGTTGGCCGCGAGCCGGGTGTGGCCGAGCACGAAGAGCGCCAGGAACACGGTCACGGCGATGGCCCAGCCGCGGGTCTTCCACCCGGCGCCGTCGAGGCTGAAGGCGAGCGCGCCGAGGGCGGCGAGCCCCGCCACCGCGAAGACGGCGGTCGGCCCGTCGGTCCAGTCCAGCAGCTGCACCAGGAGCACGCAGCCCAGCGCCGCGCCCGCGAGGTCCACCGCGTAGAGGCGGCTCACGCTCGCCGGGAAGCGGGTCAGCGCCAGGCTCACGCACAGGCCGCTGAAGAAGAAGGGCACGGTGATCACCACGTAGGTCAGCGCCGTGGCCCACAGCCCGGGGATGGACGCGTCCACGCCGAAGGGCACCGAGAGGTGGGTGAGGAAGCTGCCCACGATGGCCAGCGAGAAGAGCAGGGCGGTCAGCGCGAGCTGGGGCTTCGCCTTCTCCGGGGTGAAGACCTGGGGCAACAGGTACGCGACGATGGCCCCGGCAGTCATGCCGAAGAGCGCCATGGAGATGGCGACGAACGCGGAGTGGTACCACATGGTCACGCTGAAGATGCGCGTGAGCAGGATCTCGAACATCAGCGTCGAGAGCGTGACGAAGAAGAGGCCGGCGTAGGTGCGCAGGCTCGCGTGGGGCGCTTGCATGGGGCTCCCGGTCGGTGGGGCAGGGCCCATGCATTAGCACACGGTGGACACAGGACCGGGCGCGACAGCTATGCTCCCGCGCCATGGCGAGCATCCTGGTCATCGACGACAACGAGACCATGCGCGAGGGCATGGCCGTTTCCCTGAAGAAGCTGGGCCACGACGTGGTGATGTGCGCGGGGGGCGCGGACGGCATCGCCGCGTTCCAGAAGAAGCGCTTCGACTTCGTGGTGACGGACCTGAAGATGGCGCCGGTCGACGGGCTCGAGGTCGTCCGCCGCGTGCGCGAGGCCGACCCCGAGGCGGTGATCCTGCTGGTGACCGCCTATGGGACCATCGAGGCCGCGGTGGAGGCGATGCGCGCGGGCGCCTTCGACTTCATCACCAAGCCGTTTCCTCCCGAGGTCCTGCGCGCCAAGGTCGAGAAGGGGCTCGAGGTCGCCGGGGTGCGCCGGGACGTCACCCGCCTGCGCGCCCGCAACGAGGCCCTGGAGTCCGACGTCCGCGCCGGCCGCGGCTTCGAGAGCCTGGTGGGCCGGTCCGAGGTGATGCAGCGGATCCTGGGCGCGGTCCGCAAGGTCGCCGCCACCGACACCACCGTGCTGGTCACCGGCGAGTCGGGCACCGGCAAGGAGCTGGTGGCCCGCGCGCTCCACGACCTCTCCCCCCGCCGGTCCGGACCCTTCGTGAGCGTCCACTGTGCGGCGCTGGCCGAGACGCTGCTGGAGAGCGAGCTCTTCGGCCACGAGCGCGGCGCCTTCACCGGCGCGGTGAAGCGCAAGCTGGGCCGCTTCGAACTGGCCGATGGCGGCACCCTGTTCCTCGACGAGATCGGGGAGATCAGCCCGTCGATCCAGACCAAGCTCCTGCGCGTGCTGCAGGAGAAGGAGATCCAGCGGGTGGGCGGCGAGGAGACGCTGCACGTGGACGTGCGCGTGGTCTCGGCCACCAACCGCGACCTCAAGGCCGAGGTGGAGAAGGGCGCCTTCCGCGAGGACCTCTACTACCGCCTGCACATCGTCCCGCTCCACGTTCCCCCGCTGCGCGAGCGCCCCGGCGACGTCCTGGATCTGGCCGACTTCTTCGTCAAGAAGCACGGCCACGTGAACCGCAAGGTCCGCGGTCTCACCGACGAAGCCAGGCGCGCGCTGGAGCGGTACGGCTGGCCGGGCAACGTCCGCGAGTTGGAGAACGCCATCGAGCAGGCGCTGGTCTTCTGCGAGACCGACCTGCTCGGAGTCGCCGACCTGCCCAACTTCGTGGGCAAGACCGCGCCGTCCACGGGCTCGCTCCCGGTCAACCTCCCGGTCTACCTGGAGCAGATCGAACGGGACTACATCGTCCGGGCCTACGAGCAGGCCAAGGGCGTGAAGACCCGCACCGCCGAGCTGCTCTCCCTCAAGACCAGCGCGCTCTACTACAAGCTCGAGAAGTACGGCCTCATCAAGCCCGGCGAGAAGGCTCCGCCCGCCGAGAGCGAGCCTGCGAGCACCTGAGTTTCCAAGCATCCGTCCGACGGATTTCTGAGGAGGGAGCCGGCTCGTCGCTGGGGTCGGACCTTGGCAGCGTCGTCGGGACTTGCCCGGCGTACGAGCCATCTGCTCGGACTTGCAGGGGAATCTGGAGTGCATGGCACCCGGCTCGGTGCTGGTGCTCCGGCTCCTGACCGTGCTTCCCCCTGCGCGACGAGACTTGCGTCACATGGACTCCTGCGGCACGTTGCTTGCTTCGCTCCTGGTCATGATGCGCGCCCTGGTCATCGCCGCCCTGCTCCTTGCTGGCTCCGCTCACGCAGCCACGCTGCCGGAGCTGCGCGCGGGGGTGGCCTCGGCGGGAGCGAAGGTCACGGGGCTCGGCGGGCAGCGCAGCGAGCTCCAGAGGTCGCTCGACGACGTCGCCCGGCAGATCGAGGCGCTGAAGGGCAAGCCCAACCCGGTGCTCTTCGGCAACCCCGAGCTGGACCGGCTGCTGAAGCGCTCCCAGGAGCTCTCGTCCCGCGTGGCCGAGGCGCTGAAGGCCGAGTCGGAGGCCGCGGACCTGCTGCGCGCGGGGCAGGCGCGGCTCGCCGACGGGCTCGACCAGGAGCTGGCCCGGCTGCGGACCCGCTGGGAGGCTGCCTCCCGCCGCGAGGACCGCCAGGAACTCACCCGACAGCTCCGGGCCCTGCGCGCCGAGCGCGACGCCCTGCGCGGCTCGGCCCCCGACCGGGCGCTCCCCGCCGCCGTCGCCGACCGCCCCAGCACCGACCCCGAGGAGCTCCTCGAGCGCGCCGACGCCCTCTTCGACAGCGAGGACAAGCTGCGCCGCGAGGAGCAGACCCTGGCCCGGCGCATCGAGGAGCTGCGGACCGAGCGCGAGCTGGAGCGGCGCATGGACGAGTTCCTCTCCGAGGACGCGCTCTTCGACGAGCACGACCGCAGGCTCAGCACCGTGCTCACCGTGCGCGGGGCGAAGGCCGAGACCGGCCAGCTCCCGGCCGGCACCTCCGACACCGGCAAGACGCCTGGCGCCGCGGTCCCGAACCCCGTCGGCGCGCCGGCGGTCGACGGCGATCCCTCCTCGGCCTACGACTCGGTCGATGGGCGCTATGGAGAGGCGGTGCCCGCCTCTCCCTCCGGGAAGACCAACGGCACGCCCAGCGCGTCCGGCACGGGCTCCCTCGGTCGCCAGGATGGTGCAGAGGAGCTGGGGCCGGCAGCGACCCGCGTGGGCGTCTCCCGCGCCCCGCCCGAGCGGCGCCAGGATGGCGCGGCCTACTCCGACGACGAGGACCTCGAGGAGTTGGTCGCGCGGCGCGCCCAGGTCCGCAGGCTCGCCGAAGAGCTGCACCGCAAGGCGCAGGAGACGGTGCGCCAGGCCCGGCAGCTCTCCGAGTAGACAGGCTGGACGGGTGAGGGCCGACCAGGACCACCCGCGCTACACCCCGGGCATGGTGTGCATGTCCGAGTCCTCCTCCAGGACCTCGAACACCGCCACCTTCTGCTTCTTGCCCTTCAGCTCGCGCTCGCCCAGCGGCGCCACGTCGAAGCGCGCGCCGATGGCGGCCAGGGTCTTCCCGGTGATCAGCACCTGGCCCGGGCTCGCCGAGGACTGCAGCCGCGAGGCGATGTTCACCGCGTCGCCCAGGCAGGTGTACTCGATGCGCGCCTCGCTCCCCAGGGTCCCGGCCAGCACCTTGCCGGTGTTCAGCCCCAGCTTCAGGCCGCACAGCTCCGAGAGCGGCCGCTTGCGCATCATCTCCACGAACTCGCGGCGGCAGGCGAGCGCGCAGCGCACCGCCCGCGAGGCGTCGTCCGGCCTCGAGTACGGCGCGCCGAAGACCGCCATCACCGCGTCACCGATGAACTTGTCCACGGTGCCGTCGAAGCTGAAGATCACCTGCGTCATGCGCGCGTAGTACTCGTTCAAGAGGTCGACGATGCGCTCGGGCGGCAGCCGCTCGGTCAGCGGGGTGAACCCGGAGATGTCGGCGAAGAGCACCGTCACCTCCTTCTGCTCCATGTACGCGCCCGCCTTGCCGCTCGTGCGCAGGTCGCCCAGCACCCGCTCGACGATGGCCGGGGCGTGGAAGCGCTCCAGCGCCTTGCGCATCCGCTCCTCGTTGGCGGCCTTCTCGCGCAGCCGCCAGCTCTCCACGCCGTTGGCCGCCATGTGCGCGATGGCGCTCACCACGTCCACCAGCCGAGGCAGGGGCAAGGAGCCCCCGGACCCGCGGTTGAGGTAGATGACGCCCAGGAGGTCGCTGCCGCGAATCATGGGCACGCAGATGACCTGGTCGAGGTCGTAGAGCAGCACGCTGTCGCGCGCGGAGAAGCGCTCGTCGCCCTTGGCGTCGGCCACGGCCAGTGCCACCTTCTTGCGCGCGACCTCGGCGAGGATGGCGTCGGAGATGGGGACCTCGCCCTTGGCCAGCTTCTCGGCGTGGCGCACCACCATGGGCCGCAGCTTGCCGCGGTCGTCGCGCACCAGGGCGACGCCCGTGCGCGCCTGCGCCACCTCCATCACCAGGTCGATGACCTCCTCGAGGAACTGCTTGAGGTTGGTGGAGGTGTTGAGCTTCTCGCTGACCTTGATGAGCAGGAACAGGCTCTCCAGCTCCTGAGGGCTGCCCTCGGCCGGCTCCGGCTTCTCCTGCTTGGAGAGCTTCTTGGGGTCGAACCTCCCGACCTTGCCGTACTGCTCCAGGTAGGGGTTCTTCTCCGGGCCCTGGGAGACCAGCACCTGGCCCGAGAACTTCATGTTGTGCAGGCCCGAGGCCGCGAGGTTGGCGATGTCGATGGGGTCGGTCTTGGCGCTCTCGTTGGCCGCCGGCTGGCGCAGCCCCAGCGAGTTCTCGCCCACGCCCAGCACATCGCCCGCCTGCACCCGGGTGGCGCAGACGATGCGCTTGCCGTTCACCTCGGAGCCGTTGCGGCTGCCCAGGTCCTCGAAGGTGACCTCGGCGGCGCGCACCTCGATCTTCGCGTGGCGCCGGCTCACCTGGTCGCCGGAGAGGACGATGTCGTTGTTGTCCGCGCGGCCGAGGTAGGTCGCGCCTTCGGGCAGGTCGTAGGAGGTGTCGAAGTAGCCGGGGCCGTTGATGATGATCTGCCACATGGGTGCGCGAGAGTAGGCGCCGCCGTCGCGACCCGTCAACGCGCGCGGCAGGGCGGTTCAGCCGCGGCCGGGGAGCACGGTGCCGCCGCGCCGCGAGGCCGCCAGGGTGCCGCACGCCGCGCCGATCTCCAGGCCTCCGCTGTAGCGCCGCGCCATGGGGCAGGCGAGCGCCTGCAGTGCGTCCCGGAAGCGGCGCAGTTCGTCCGCGTCGGGGGGCAGGTAGGCCCCCGAGGGGTCGCCCACGTCGATGAGGTCCAGCTTGATGGGGATGCCGAGGAAGGCCTCGCGCAGCGCCGCCACGTCCGCCTCGCCGGTGTTCACCCCGGCCATCATCACGTAGGCGATCATCGCGCGCTCGTCGCGGACCCGGGCGTAGTCGCGGATGGCCGCCACCAGCTCACGAAGCGGCCAGGTGCGCTCCACCGGCATCAGCACCGCCCGCTTCTCGGGGATGGCGGAGGTCACCGAGAAGGTGAGCCGGAAGGGGTGCCCCTCCTCGGTGTAGCGGCGGATGGCCGGGACCACGCCGGCCGTGGAGAGGGTGATGTTCCGGCTGGAGACCTGGAGCCCGCCCGGCTCGGTGAGGAGCTGGGCGGCGCGCAGCACGCGCTCGTAGTTGAGCAGCGGCTCGCCCATGCCCATGAAGACCACGTGGCGCACCGGTCGGTCGGCCTCGTCGCGGATGGCGCGCACCTGCTCGACGATCTCCCAGGTCTCGAGGTTGCGGGAGAAGCCGAGCCGGCCGGTGTGGCAGAAGGCGCAGCCCAGCGCGCAGCCCACCTGCGAGCTGACGCAGACCACGTGCTTGGTCTCGAAGATGGGGATGCGCACCGCCTCGAACTCGCCGCCCAGCGGGGAGGAGAAGAGGTACTTCACGAACCCGTCGGCCGCGCGGCGGCGCTCGAGGACCGTGAGGCGGGAAAGGCGCAGGTCGGCGAAGCGGTCCAGGACCACGCGGCGCACGTTCTGGGCGTGGGTGACGCGGTCGAAGGTGCCTGGGCGGAAGGCCGCGGCGAGGACCTTGCGGGTCTCCTGCTCGCTGGCGTCGGGGCCGGCGAGGGCGCGCAGCTCCGGGTAGGAGAGGTCGTTGAGCGGTCGGGACGACAAGGCGCTACTTGCACTTCTCGCGCAGGAACGACATCAGGCGGTCGGCGGTCTTCTCCGGCACGTCGGCCGCGAGGGCCTGCTTGCAGACCTGCGGCGTCGCCTTGTACTTGCGCACGAAGTCCACGCACGGCGGGCAGGCCTTGAAGTGCCGCTCGAGCTTCGCGCGCTCGTCGTCCGGAAGGGTGCCGTCCAGGTACTCCTGCAGCTGGGAGATGGAGTGCTGGCAGGTGACCCACTCGGGGATCTTCTTGGGCTCGTCGGTCACGGGAACGCCTCGAGTTCGTCCGTTGGATGCGCCGGCGCTAGGGCCGTTGCTCGCCGCGGGTTGCGGGGCGGGTCTTTCCCTGTCCCTGGTAGAAGCCGTCGATGGTCTCGCGCAGCGCCAGCCGCGCCCGGTGCAGCCGGCTCTTCACCGCCGGGACCGTGGTCCCCAGCGCCTCGGCGATCTCCTCGTAGGAGAGGCCCTCGACGTCCTTGAGCAGGAACACGGTGCGGTGGTCGTCGGGGAGCTTGCTGGTGGCCAGCTCGATGGCGCGGCGCAGCTCGTTGTCCAGCGCCTTCTCCTCGGTCCCGCGGCTCCAGTCGTAGCCGGGCGAGGTGAGCAGGGTGCCAGCCTCGTCGAAGTCCGGCCCGGGGAGCTGCTGCTGGGACTCGGTCTCGGTGGCCTCCACCTTCTTGCGGCGCAGCCGCATCAGGCAGAAGTTCGCGCAGATGCGGTAGACCCAGGAGCCAAACGCCGACTCCCCGCGGAAGTTGGGCAGGTTCTGCCAGGCCGAGAGGAAGGTCTCCTGCAGGACCTCCTCGGCGTCGCTCGCGTCCTGCATCATGCGCAGCGCCAGCCCGTACACCTTGGACCGGTAGCGGGAGACGAGCGTCTCGAAGGCGTCGACGTCGCGCTTGCGGGCGCGCTCGACCAGTTCGAGATCCTCGGCGGCTTGGATGGCGTCGTTCACGCGCGCGGCTATACCACGCGGCCCCGGCCCCGGCCAGTCGCTCGGCCGGGGGTCCGCGCCCCACCGGCGGGGGAGACGAAGGGGCTGCCCCGCTCCCAGAAGCGCAGCAGCCGGCGCGCCCAGGCGCCCGCGTAGTCCACGCCTACGCGCGGGCCTCGCGCGATGGCCTCGGGTGTCCTCACCGGCTCGAGGATCCGCAGGCGGCCGCAGGTCAGATCCAGCCCGTCGTGGCGGCGGTCCAGCGCGAGCGCCCGGCAGACCTTCCCTGGACCGTCGGCTGCCGAGAGGCAGCCAGCCACAGGCTCGACCGCGCGGATGAGGACGGCCTCGGCGATGCCCTCGGGCCCGGTGACGGCGTTCAGGCAGTGGTGCATCCCGTAGATCAAGTACACGTACGCGTGCCCGGGCGGCCCGAACATCACCTCGGTGCGGGCGGTGCGGCCGCGGGCGCTGTGGCAGGCCTTGTCGGAGACGCCCAGGTAGGCCTCGGTCTCCACGATGCGGCCCACCCGGACGGCCGTCCCGTCGTCGTGGACGACCTGGCAGCCGAGCAGCTCCCGAGCGACCAGTTCGGTGGGGCGGTCGTAGAAGGAGCGGGGCAGGACGCGAGGCGGGGACACGGCCGAAAGCTCGCCCCGTCGGTGGGGGTCGGTCAAGCCTCACCTCCAGATTTTTCCGTCTGTTTTCGAGCGGATGGTCTTGTGCCCCTCGACGAGCGCGCAGTAGCCTGCGGCTCGACATGGCCGGCATCGTCATCCCCTTTGAACTCAAGGCCACCTTCCTGCGGGAGCTCGACGAAGGGCTCAAGCGGGCGACGGTGGCGTACGAGCAGCTGAAGGCCTCCCCTGGCGACGACGCGGCGCTGGATGGCGTCGGCCACTTCTTTCACCGCATCGCGGGCACCGCGCACTCGGTCGAGTACCCCACGCTGGGCCGGGTGGGGATGATCTGCGAGGGGCTGGCCGACCACCTGAAGACGTGCGGGGTCGAGCAGCGGACCAAGGCGCTGGAGCTGTTCAACGACGGGCTGAGCGCGGTGGCGGAGCTGCTGCAGGAGCATCGCACCGAGGGGGGCATGAAGGCCCCGGCCCCGGTGCTGCCCGGCGCGGTCCCCGACCCCATGCGCGAGCCGACGCTGGCGCGCATCCTGGTCATCGACGACGACCCCTTCAGCGCGCGGCTCATCGACACCTGCCTGCGTTCGGCCGGCTTCGTGAGCGCGTCCTGCTCCGACCCCGACCAGGCGATGCAGATCATCGAGGCGGAGCTGCCGGACCTGCTCATCCTCGACGTGGTGATGCCCGGCATCGACGGCTTCGAGCTGTGCCGGCGCGTGCGGCGCCACCCGGCCCTCTCCTTCACCCCGGTCATCTTCGTGACCCGGCGCGGCGACGTGGAGCAGCGGGTGCGGGGCCTGGAGGTGGGCGGCAACGACTACATCGCCAAGCCCTTCGAGCCGCAGGAGCTGGTGGCGCGGGTGCGCTCGCACCTGCAGCGGCTGGCGGCGCTGCAGGACATGGCGGTGCGCGACGGGCTGACCCGCTGCTTCAACCACAAGTACTTCAAGCTGCGCGTGGAGCAGGAGCTGCAGCGGGCGCGGCGGTACAAGACGCCGTTCTCGGTGGCCATCATCGACGCCGACCACTTCAAGAACATCAACGACACCTGGGGCCATGCCTCGGGGGATGCGGTGCTGATCCGCTTGGCGAACCTCATCTCCGCGGGGGTGCGCAGCTCGGACGTGGTGGCGCGGTACGGCGGCGAGGAGTTCGGGCTCCTGCTCATCGAGGCTGGCGCAAAGGAAGCGGAGATCGTGACCAGCCGCCTGCGCGAGCGCATCGCCTCCGAGCCATTCGCCCTGCCCGAGCTGGACGGCCTGCCGGGCCCGCGCGTCCCGGTGACGGTGAGCATCGGCATCGCGCAGTTCGAGCCCAGCGACACCGTCCAGTCGCTGATCCAGCGGGCGGACTCGGCGATGTACCAGGCCAAGACCGGCGGCCGGAACCGGGTCTGCGTGTCGCAGAAGACGTAGGGAACCCCGCGCGATCGACGCATCGGACGCCACCGGGGGCTGAAGCCCCCGGCTCGGATTGGGACGGACCGGGCTCGGATCAAGTCCGCTGAAGCGGACTGGACGGTTCGTGATCCAAGGGCGCCGCGCGCCCGACGACTTCTGTGCCTCACTTCCGCGAGTTCACGAACGCGGCGATCGCCGTCATCTGGCTCGCGTACAGCCCGGGGTCGTCGCAGAAGACGTAGCCCACCAGCGAGAGGTTCTCGCTCGCGAAGTGGCGGTCGAACAGCGCCGCGCGGGCCGACGCCTCGCTGCTCGCCACGTCGAAGACCAGCGTCCGTGCGGGCTGGCCGAGGAGCTGGACGCTCCCCACGTGGTGGGTGACCTGCACTCCGTTCGCGTCCCACTCCGCGCGCAGCGCGGTGCCCTTCTCCAGCACGAAGTCCTCGTGCGCCTGCGGCTGGCTCACTGACTCGAAGAGCAAGAAGCCCACGCAGCGCGTGACCCGGTCCTGGAAGTTCATGAAGAAGCTGCCCGGGTCGTCGCGGTAGTCGTCGATCGTGAGGCGCGCGGGCAGCCGGAAGGTCGCGCCGAGGATGGAGAGATCGGTCTCCTTGCCGGGCTCGGCGAGCCTCGGCTTCGGGGGCTCGGGCGTGGGCTGCGGCGCAGGCGGGGTCCGGCAGGCGGCACAGAGGAGCGCGACGGCGACGGCGAGGCGGGGCGAGGGCATGGCGGTCCGGGGGTTGTGCGGCGGCCCACGCTACCTCGCGGACGCAGGGGCCACCAAAGCGAAGTCCCCCAGGGGCGGAGCGCCCCGGGGGGACCTGGCTTGCTCTACGGGATGGTTCAGAGCAGGTCGTCGTTGCGGTCGAAGGTGGCGCGCTCGCCGACCTCGCCGTGGGCGCCCACGGTGCGGATGGTGGCCACGTTGCTCAGCGGGCGGGAGGCGTTGGTCTTCAGGCCGCTCGGGCTGCCAGCGAAGTTGGCCTTCGCCTGCAGGCGGGCGATGCCCTTGGCCACGCCGGTGTTCTCCAGGCGGGTGAAGGGGTTCAGGCCGTAGCGCACGCCGCCGGAGACGCCGGCGCCGCCGCCCGAGGACATCGCCTTCATCTCGCGGGACGCGTGGTCGAGGTCACGGCCGCCGTTGGGGTCCGCGGGCTGCGAGGCGCCCTGGTTGGTCTTCTGCAGCGCCCGCTCCTTGCCGCGCGCGATGCCCATCACTTCGGCGTTGCGGAAGGGGTTCAGCGCGGCGCGGATGCCGCCGCCGGTGCTCAGCCCGCCGCCTGCCGCCATCGCCCGCATCTCCTTGGAGGCGTGGTCCTGGTCGCGGCCGGTGCCCGGCTCGGCAGGGGTGGAGGCGTGGAAGTTGGTCTTCTGCGCGGCACGCTGCTGGCCACGGGCGATGCCCATCGCCTCGGTGTTGCGGTAGGGGTTCAGCGCCGCACGCACGCCGCCGCCCAGCGCGCCGTGGCCCGAGCCGCCGCTGGAAGAAGAGGGCCTGCCGAGGCGGTCCTGCCGGGTCGCCTGGTTGTCGGCCGGGGTGGAGGCGTGGAAGTTGGTCTTCTGCGCCGCGCGCTGCTGGCCGCGGATGAGGCCCATGGCCTCGGTGTTGCGGTAGGGGTTGCTCGCGGCCACCACCGAGCCGGCGCGCCCGCCGCCGAAGTCGTTGGGACGTCCACCGGGCTGGTAGTCGCCCGGGCGACCGGCCTGTGCGATGCCAGCGGTCATCATCACTGCGAGGGCAGAGAGACCAACGACGATCTGACGCATTGCTTCCTCCCGTGAGTGGTACTGCAAGCCGCGAAGGGATGATTCAAGGAGCGGGCCAAGTGGCGAGGGGCCTGATTTCAAGGGGATGGCCCTGCCCGAAAAGGAGCAGTCTTCGGATTGCCGAGGAACTGCCAGGAAGCTGCTAACGACCAGCCCGGGCTTGTAGCCAAGGTGCACACCCGGCGACGGGGCAGGTCGGGAGCGGTTCCATGGGTGTTGGCGCAGCCTTGACTGGAGTGTCTGGAAGTCGAGAATGGGGCCCTGTTCAGCCCGAGCCGAGCTGGACCGGAGGTTTCATGAACCGACTGACCTGTACCCTGTTCGCCGTCCTGCTCGGTGTTGGCTGCGGTCCGACCCCAGGCCCTCTTCTCACCGTCACTACCTCTGGGACCGGGAAGGCCGACGGCAAGACCGGCACTGCCATCGAGGTCTCCGTGACGAAGGATGGCAAGCCCTTGAACCGCGGCAGTTACACGGCCACCAGCAGTCTCGAAGGCTCCGGCTGGGACCGGATCGAGGACTCGAGCGGGATCCCTGACCCCAAGACCACGGGCCAGTTCTCGAGCGGCCCGGTCAGCCTACGTCTCTACTCGGTGCAGAAGGGCGAGGCGGTCGTCAACTTCGTCTACACGGACGATGTCTCCAACAAGAGCGACACCAAGACGGTGACGATCATCTTCTCCAGCGGGCCCGGTGCTGGGGTCGCCTCGTTCGACTTCATCTCGGCGGAGCCCGAGACCATCCCGTTCGGCGAGTCGAGCGTCATCACCTTCAAGGCCAAGGACGCGCAGGGCGCCGCGGTGAACAAGGCCCAGGTGAGCTTCCGCCTCAGCCAGGAGCCGGGCGGTGCGAGCCTGTCTCCCACGACTGGCGAGACTTCGACGGACGGGACGGTGACCACGACCCTCACCGCCGGCAACACCGCGGGCACGGTCATCGTCGAGGCGTTCGTGGGCGAGGTGAAGAAGCCGACCCCCGCGCTGAACATCTCCGGCGGCGGCATCAACGCCAAGAACCTCAGCCTCGTCTGCCCGCACTACTACATTGCCGGGTACGAGATGTTCGGGCTCGCGATGGAGTGCACGGTGTACGGCTCGGACTACAACCACGCGTTCGTTCCCGACAGCCAGGTGCTCTTCCTCTCCGAGGCAGGTGGCGTTCCCCGGTCGCAGAAGTTCTCCGAGGATCCCAACGAGGGGGGCGCGGCGGTGTTCACCTACCGCACCCAGTGCAAGCTCCCCCGCGACGTTCTCCCCAACACCGGAGAGGACTCGGCTCCGGGCAAGGTGTTCGACGCGTGCCAGGCCCAGCCCGACTGGGTCGTGAGGAAGGACCTCAACCCACGCGACGGCCGGGCGACGTTGGTCGCCATCACCACGGGTGAGGAGGAGTACCAGGACCTCGACGGCAACAACACCTGGGACCCTGGCGAGCCGTTCACCGACCTCCCCGAGCCGTTCGTCGACGCCAACGACAACAAGACGCGCGATGCCGACGAGGACTTCCACGATGCCAACAACAACGGCAAGTGGGACGGGCCGAACAAGAAGTGGGACCGCAACACCGCCATCTGGACCAGCCGGCAGATCATCTGGACCGCCGGGCTGGGCAATGTCACGAGCTTCACCGGGCTCGAGAAGCTGGAGATCCTTCCCACGAGCAGCGAGCCTCCGTACGAGGACTGCACCAGTGTCCGGT
>CAZAIE010000014.1:0-20728 GCA_964485035.1 uncultured Myxococcaceae bacterium
CGGTCTCGTCGTCGAGCACCGTGAGCAGCGCGGTGGGGATGCCCAGCCGGGTCAGCGTCTCGTGCCAGCGAAGGCCGTCGTCGTCGGCGAACCGCAGCGGTGCGAGTCCGGCGCCGGGCGAGTCGTTCACGGCGATGACCAGCCCCCGCGCTGCGCTGGCGGGATCGGCTCCCTGGGCGGCACACGGGAGCAGGCAAGCCAGCGTGGCGGCGAGGAGCCTCATCGCACCACGACCTCGCGGGCGAGCTTCACGTCAGTCGAGTCGAGCTCGGGTGCGGTCTTGGCGAAGCGCGCCTCGACCTTGAGGATCCCCGCTGCGCCGACGGGCACGGAGACGTCCACGGCCTCCTCTGCGCCGATGGCGGACTGCACCGGGAACTCGGCCTGGGCGAGGACCTGGCCCTCCCGAAGCACCACGAGGCGCGCGACGCCGGGGGACCGCACCCCGACCGCGAACCCCAGGGCGCTCTTGGGAGGGCAGGGCGTGGGCCCGGTGAGCTCGTCCAGGCTGCCGTCGGGCTTCGCGCAGTAGACCCGCAGGCTTGCGTCCTGGGACACGCCGTCTCCGCGCGCGGCAAACTCGGGGGCGGGACGTGGCCAGGCGAGGACGAGCAGGGCACACGCAGCGACGGCGCCGGCGAACCCGAACGCCCAGCGCGGAGCGATCGACTGGGGTCTCTCGGAACAGGCCTGGGCGATGCGCGCCGCGGAGGAGTCCCACAGCGCCGCCTCCGCCTCGCTGGGCTTGAAGAGCGAGCCCTCGAGCACCCGCTGCGCGAGCAGTGCGCGGTCCACCAGCGCGCCGCAGCGGGGGCAGCCCCGCGCGTGGGCCAGGACGCGCCGGGTGGCCCACGGCCCGAGCTCCCCCGCGGCCAGCGCGCCGAGCCTTGCGTCCACGTGTCGGGAGAAGAGCGCCATGGCCGTCCTCATCCGATGAAGGGGAGCAGCAGCGTGAGGGCCAGGGGAGCGCCCGCCGAGAGGCCGCCGCCGGGCCCGGGCTCGACCCAGCCCTTGGCGACGACGTGGTCGGTGAAGTCCTTCTTGATCCGCCGCTCGCGCCAGCGGACTTCGCCGCGCGTGAGGTTGAGCTTCGCGGCCGCCTGCTCCTGCGACAGCCCGTCCACGAAGCGCGCCTCGACCAGGGAGCGGTCCGCCGCGTCGCAGCGCTGCAGGAACTCGCCCACCACCGCCTTCAGCTCGGACTCCAGCGCCCGCTCCTCGGGGGAGCGGTCCTCCACCCGGAGCTGGCTGACCTCGGGGGCCGCGTCCAGCGGCACGCTCTGGCTCGCGAGCTTGCCCTGCGCCCTCATCCAGTCGATGGCGGTGGCGTGGGCCATGGAGAAGAGCATCCCGCGGTAAGGGCGGATGCCGTCGTAGGCCAGCCGGTTGTCGGGCTTGAAGGCCCGAAGGAAGGTCTCCTGGACCACCGAGTCCAGGTCGAGCGGGCCGAGCCCGTGCTGTCCGCCGCGTCCACGCACCGCGAACACCTGCGAGAGGTAGCTGCCGACCTCCGGGGCATACGTCCGATACACGCGCTCGAGCGCCGCGGACGTCCCGCGGCGGAAGGCCTCGCGCAGCTCACGATCCCCGGAGAGCAGCATTGGGTCCTGTCGTCGTTCGCCTTCGTGGACCATCCGCAGCGAGCCCCGAATCCTGGTCGTTGGGCTCGCAGTGGACCCTCGGGCCGCTCGGGGGGACCGGCGGCTGAGAGCCGCCGGCTATTGGGTTTCCAAGCCCCTTCGGGGCGGGCCCCCGGCGCGTTGCCGTGGCGCTTGGACCGGAGTGGGCCTGACCACTCCAGTCCGTCGCCCCGCTCCCGTGACGGCCACTAGAGCCCGCGCATGGTCTCGGCGATGAGCCAGTCCACCACCGAGCGGAAGTCCTCCTTGGACTGCTCGAAGACCTCGATCTGCCGGTGGGCGCTGGTCCCCCGGTGGGCGATCTCGATGATGCGGTCCATGTAGCGCTGCGTCCCGAAGACGTCGGTGGCCTCGGAGACGAAGCCCACCAGCTCGTGCGCCAGGGTGGCGAAGGAGCGCTCCTCCTGCGCCGCGAAGTCGATGAGCTTGGCGTCGGTGCCGTAGCGCGCCGCCCGCCACTTGTTCTCTTCGATGAGGCTGCGCGAGTACGTCCGCCACGCGGTGTTGCGCCGGTACATCAGGTACAGCTTCGCCATCAACGCCTGGATCAGCGCGACCACCGCGAGGGTGTCCTCGATGTTGGTCGGCATGTCGCAGATGCGGATCTCGACGGTGTCGAACTTGTAGTGGGTCCGCACGTCCCACCAGATCTTCTTTCCGTTGTCGATGCAGTTGGTCTTGATGAGCAGGTTGATGAAGTTCTGCAGCTGCTCCTGGCTCTCGAACTCGTCGGGGATGCCGGTGCGCGGGAAGCGCTTGAAGACCAGGCTGCGGTAGGAGTTGAGGCCGGTCTTGCGCCCCTTCCAGAACGGCGAGCTGCAGGTCAGCGCCAGGAGGTGCGGCAGGAAGTAGCGGACCTGGTTGGCCAGGGCGAGCGCCACCTGCTTGTCCTTGATGCCCACGTGCACGTGCAGGCCGAAGACCAGGTTCGCGCGCGCGATGTCCTGCAGGTCCTCGACGATCTGGTGGTAGCGGCTGTGGTCGGTGATGTCCTGGATGCGCCAGTCGCTGAAGGGGTGGCTGGAGGCGGCGACGATGCGCAGCCCGTCCTTGGACGCCAGCCGCGAGAGGTCGCCGCGCATCTCGAACAGCTCCTCGCGGACCTTCTCGACGTTGGGGCAGATGCCGGTGCCCACCTCGACCATCGACTGGTGCATCTCCGGCCGCACCCGCTCGCGCAGCACCGCGCGCCCGTCCTCGATGAGCTTGCTCACGTACGAGCGCAGCTCCCGCGTCTCGGGATCGACGATCTGGTACTCCTCCTCGACGCCGAGCGTGAACTGTCCCTCGAGCATGAGACTCCTCCCTTTCGTGCTTCGCCTTCGCCGGGCGGGGCCATACCTCGCCGGCTGCTGCGGTCCGACTGCCTGGTCCTACGCTTCCGTGCGAGCTGCTGCCGCCGTCACGCCTTCTTCGCCGCCCGCGGCTGGGGCTTTTCCAGCCACCTGCGGAACTGGTAGCCCTGCGCGCCCTGCCGGCCCTCGCGGGCGCAGCGGATGGCGAGCTTGGCCATCTCGTCCACCGCGATCTTGAAGTAGCGGGGGAGGATGGAGTTCACGTCGAAGTCGGGCGCGGGGTTGGTGAAGTCGATGGCGTAGGGCACGCCCTTGGCGATGGCGAACTCCACCGAGTTCATGTCGTAGCCGAGCGCGTTGTTCAGCGCCCATGCCCCGTCGAGGATCTGCTGCTCCAGCGCCTTGGGCAGGAAGTTGTCGGCCTCCACGTAGCAGCGCTTGCGGGGGTCGTACTTGATGGGGAGGATGAACTCCTTGCCGATGCACAGGCAGCGCACGTACTCATCGAAGTCGATGTACTGCTGCAGGGTCATCGCCAGCTGGCCCGACTGGTTGTAGGCGTGCCACAGCTCGTTGAGGTTGTGCACCAGCGAGACGTTCTTCCAGCCGCCGCCCTCGGCCGGCTTGAGGATGGCCGGGAACTTCACGTAGTCGACGATGCTCTCCCAGTCGAGCGGGTACTCGAGGTTGCGCAGCGAGCGCTGGGGGTTGATGGCCGGCAGGTACGAGTGCTGGGGCAGCAGCACCGTCCGCGGCACCGCGAGGCCCAGCTTCTTGGCCAGGGTGTAGCCGAAGAACTTGTCGTCGGCGCTCCACCAGAACGGGTCGTTGATGACGTAGGTCCCGGCCAGCGCCGCGGTCTTCAGGAAGATGCGGTAGTAGGGCACCTCGTGGCTGATGCGGTCGACCAGCACCTTGTACTCGGCGGCCTGGGCCTCGGTGATGCCGCCCACCTTGGCCAGCTCCGCCTTGTAGCCCGGGGTCTGGTTCACCTTGTCGATGAAGGCGGCGGGGAAGCTCTCCTCCATGCCGCAGATGATGCCGATGCGCTCGCTCATGTGTGCCCTCCGCGAGGGGCCCTGGGGCCCGTCGTCCTGCGTTTCTTTGAAGCTGCTGACCGGGTCACTTCTTCGCCGCTGCCGCTGCCTTCGCCGCGTCCACGATGCCCGCGGTCGCCGCCTTGTCGGCGTAGAACTCTTCCATGTCCTGCACCGGGGGCCCGATGGGCGTGAGCCCGCGCGTCACCGCCCACGCGTCGAAGGTCTGGTGCAGCCAGCCGGGGACGAAGAGGGCGAAGGTCCGGGCCACCCGGGTCGGGTCGTCCAGGGTCTTCACCATCCGCTCGTAGAGCGCCTCGCCGTAGGCCTGCTTGAAGGCGTTGGCGTGCTCGGGGTTGTAGACCCAGGCGAGCACGCCGGGCCGGTCGGCCTCGGGGTGGAACTGGGTGCCGACGACGCCCGGGGCGTAGTCGAAGGCGAGCAGTGCCTCGCCCTTGTCGGTCTTCCCCTCGCGGCTCTCGCGCGCGAGGAGCTTGCCGCCCAGCGCGTCCAGCCGCTTCTGGTCCAGGCCCACCGCCTCCCAGAAGCGGTGCTCCCACACGAACATCCGGTCGCCGAAGGGGGTGAAGAGGGGGCTCTTGATGCCGTCGTGGGTCATGTACGCGGGCATGACGCCGAACTTGCGGCCGCCAGGGCGCTCGGAGAGCCGGGCCACCTGGAAGTGCATGGTCGCGAGCTCGAAGGAGTGGCAGACCGCCAGGACCCGCGGGGCCCACGCGCCGGCGCCGCGCTTCAGGTTCTGCTCCACGACCCAGTCCAGGTAGGCGCGGTAGCCCGTGCACCAGGGGTCGTCCCAGCCGTCGTAGGGCGACCCGGGGCCGCCCGAGGAGAGGACGAGGTCGGCGGTGCGGTCCGGCAGCTCCCCGAGGTTGCGGGGCTGCACGTGCACGAACTCGTGCGTGAGCCCGGGGTTCTTGGCCGTGGCCCGGGTGAGGAAGCCGTCGACCAGCCGGCGGAAGCAACGGCCGGCCTGGTTCGCCATGCCGTTGCACATGTCCACGTAACAGATTCGGAGTTTCGTCATCGAGCGCGGGATTGTAGTAGAAGTGCCCCACGGTTTGCACGAGGGGGGCTCTGGCGGGATGGGCAACCGCGCGTAGTTGTTTCGTTTTCTGGAGTCTGACCGTGCCCCATCGGAACCGGAACCCCGACGTTGCAGCGCACAAATCGAGGCGCCCGGAGGCGCTGCCCATCGGCGAGCGGATGGCCGCGGACCCGCGCTACACCGGCCACGGCGTGGTGGCGGCGTTTCTGGACTCGGGCTTCTATGCACACCCCGACTTGACCACCCCGTACTCGCGGATCCACGCGTACTACGACCTCCTGAGCGGCAAGTTCGGGACCCAGCACCTCAACGAGACCAGCGACCCCTCGGCCTGGCACGGGATGATGTCCAGCGTGGTGGCCGCGGGGAACGGCTCGCTCTCCCAGGGGCGGTTCAAGTCGCTGGCCCCGGACCTGGGGCTGGTGCTGCTCAAGGCCGGCACGCTCTCGCGGGTGCACCACGACGACATCGCCCGGGGCATCGAGTGGGTGCTGGTGAACCGCGGCCGGTTCGACATCCGCATCCTGAACATCTCCTGCGGCGGCGACTACGAGGCCAGCTACCTCACCGACGTGCTCAGCCGCTTCGCCGAGGCCGCGGTCCGCGCGGGCATCGTGGTGGTGGTGGCAGTGGGCAACCGCGGCGACCGGCCGGGCTACGTGCTACCCCCGGCCAGCGTCCCCGCGGTGATCAGCGTCGGCGGCATCGACGACCTGGGCAACCCGCGGCTGGGCCACGTCAGTCTCTACCGGTCGAGCTTCGGCCCCACCGTCGACGGGGTCCAGAAGCCCGAGGTCTGCACCATCGCCGACTGGGTGCCGGCGCCCATCCTGCCCAACACGCCCACGGCCAAGCAGGCGGCCCTGCTGGCGCTGCTCGAGCGCACCTCGGACGAGCAGCTGGTCCAGGTCATCGACGCGCACCGCGGGGTCTACAAGCCGCTGGACGAGGCCAAGACCCAGCCCTTGTACCTCTTGCGGCAGATCGTCGCGGCGGGCCTGCGCGACAACCAGGTCCTGGACGGGCACTACAAGATGGTGGACGGCACCAGCTTCGCCGCCCCCGTGGTCACCTCGGTGGTCGCCCAGATGCTCGAGGCCAACCCCGACCTCACCCCGGGACAGGTGAAGCAGATCCTCATCAAGACAGCCAAGCGTCTGCCCGGGGTCGAGGTGGACCGCCAGGGGTGGGGCGTGGTGCAGCCTGCGCTGGCGGTGCAGGAGGCGCTCGACACGCGGCCGCGCCGTAGGGTGGACGAGACGGAGCTCTAGCGGTGGACGTGGACTGGGTGGACTGGGTCGCGGGAGGACGGACGTGACGGCGCGTGCCCGCTTCGAGGCGCTGCGGATCGTGCTCCTGGGGCTGGGGGCGGCGGTCCTCTATGGCATCGTCCAGGACCAGGTCACGGCGCGCATCTGCCCGGAGTACTTCACGGTGGGCCACGCCGACCTGGGCATGCCGCAGGTCTTCCACAACCCTTCGCCCACGGTGCTGGCCTTCGCCTGGGGCGTGGTCGCCACGTGGTGGGTGGGCTTGCCGCTCGGGGTGGTGCTGGCGCTGGTCGGGCGCGCGGGTCGCTGGCCGAAGCTCACGGCCCAGGACCTGCTGCGCCCAATCGGCGTGGTTCTGGGGCTCATGGCCCTGGGCGCCGTGGCGGGCGGCTTCGTGGGCTACTTCTCGGGCGTGGTGGCGCTGGTACCCTCAGCGGTCCCGGAGGCCGCCCGGAACCGCTTCGCCATCGACTTTGGGGCCCACCTGGCGGCCTACGTGGTTGGCCTCGCAGGTGGGCTCGGGCTCTGCGTCTGGACGCTGCTGCACCGCCGCCGGCTCTCGAGGAAGCCGTGAAGGTTCGCATTGTCCTCATGCGTCCCGCCGAGCCGATGAACGTCGGCGCCGCGGCCCGGGCGATGAAGAACTGCGACCTCGAAGACCTGGTCTTGGTCGCGCCCCGGACCGACGACTTCGTCACTGCGCGGCGGGTCGCCGTTCACGCCCAGGACCTGCTCGCGGCGCCCAGGGTGGTGCAGACGCTCCCGGAGGCCGTCGCCGACTGCCGCTTCGTCGTCGGCACCAGCTCCCGGAGGCTCGCCGGCCGCACACCGCTCACTCCCCGCGAGGTCGCCGAGCAGGCCCGGGACTCAGGCGACGTGGCGTTGGTCTTCGGCGGCGAGGAGAGCGGGCTCTCGAACGACGACCTGGTCCGCTGCCACGCCACGTCCTGCATCCCCTCGGGCCTGGTCCAGCCCAGCTTCAACCTCGCCCAGGCGGTGATGATCTACGCCTATGAGCTCTTCCAGGCCCGGCCACGCGCCGTCGCCGAGCCGCCCAATCGCGCCTCGGAGCGCGAGCTGTCGCTGGTGGAGGCGGCGCTGCGCGAGGTGCTCGTCGCCGCGGGCTTCGCCGACCCGGATCGAACACGGCATGGGGTGCTGGATCTCTTGCAGCCGCTGCGCCGCGCGGGCTCGACCCCGGAGGAGGCGCGGCTCTGGCTCGCGGCGCTCAAGACCGTGCTCCGCGCGCTCCGCCCACGCTCCTGATTCACCCCGGCGGGTCCTCCGCTGGCTCCTGCGCCATCGCCCGCAGCTCCGTCCAGACGGCCTGCCGCAGCTCCTCGGGCATCTTCTCGCCGCCCAGGGCCATGAACTCGTTCCAGTCCACGGTGTAGCCGCGGGAGCGCGCGTGCTCGGCCTTGAGGCGGTCCAGCTCCCGTTGTCCGTCGAGCTGGGCCTCCAGGGTCGGCCGCGACAACGTCCGCACGTCCGGGTGCGCGCGGCGGAAGGCCTCGATCCGCAGGCGGTGCTGCGCGAGCACGAAGGCCGGCGCCGAGTCGGGCGGCAGGTACTCCACGGCGATCTGCGCGGGCAGCTTGAGCTGCGAGGCGGCGGCGGTGGTGGTCACCAGGTAGCTGCCGTCGTCGAAGGCGCTCTCGAGGTCGATCGTGTCCATCGTCCACATGCCCACGAAGAGCCGCATCATGACCCGCTGCACCAAGGGCGGGCGCGCCCGGTAGAACGCGGCGCTCACCTCGCCGGCGGCGTCGAGCATGATGCGGATGACGCCGCGCACGCCCTGCACCCGAGCCAGCGAGGCGTCCTCGACGTCGGCGAGGTGGGAAAACCCCTCGGCCTCGAACGCCGCCTGGCGCTCCCGGTAGAACCGCCGGTCGAACACCCCCACGGCCCCCGGGCCGAGCACGCGGTACTCGTGGTCGGCGAAGAAGCCCTGCCGCACGGTCTTGCGGATCGACTCGGCGATGGTGCGTGCTTGGGAGGTCATGCCCCGTTCCCCCGGCGGTGTGGAGCGCCGACGATAGCGCGGCCGGCAGCTTGCTGGCGCCGGGAGGTCGGTCAGGCGAGGATCCGCCCATGCCCGTCCGCCCCATCGAAGCCGAGCTGCTCGTCGGTCGCGAGCTCTACGACCGCGTCGTCCGCCAGCGGCTCGAACAGGCCCGCGAGTCGGTGTGGATCGCCACGGCCAACGTGAAGGACATGCACGTCGAGCGCGAGGACGGGCGCTTCGTCTCCATCCTCGAGGTGTTCGCGGAGCAGGAGAAGCGGGGGCTGGAGCTGCGCCTGCTGCACGCGGACCTGCCGTCGCGCCCGTTCCGCGCCCGCTTCGACCGCAAGAAGCGGCTGGTGGCCGGCGGCCTCGCTCTCAAGGTCTGCCCGCGCGTGCACCTCAAGGCGGTGCTGGTGGACGGCGCCTGGCTCTACCTGGGCAGCGCCAACCTCACCGGGGCGGGGCTGGGGGCCAAGGGCGATGGCCGGCGCAACTTCGAGGTGGGCTTCGCCACCGAGGACTTCGAGACCATCGACCGCATCACCGCGCTCTTCGAGTCCATCTGGAGCGGGGCCGAGTGCCGGACCTGCGGCCTCGTCCGCGAGTGTCCCGACCCCATCGTCCCGCGCCAGCCAGCCGCCCGCCGCCGCCGCCCGCGACGCGACGACGGCATCCGGCTCGGCGAGTCCCGCCGACTCAGGCGCTGACGGCTACTGCTTGAGGACGTCGCGGCTCTCGCCCCAAAGCTCTGCGTCGAGGATGCGGTCGCCCTCGACCAGCGCCCGGACTGCCTCCATACCCTCCACCAGCTCCCCGAAGACGGTGTAGCGGCCGTCGAGGTGCGGCTGGGGCGTGAGGGTCACGAAGAATTGGCTGCCGCCGGTGTCGCGGCCCGAGAGGGCCATGCCCACCGTCCCCGTCCGATAGCGATGCGGGTTGTTCTCGCAGCGCAGCGTGTACCCGGGACCACCGGAGCCGTCCCCGCGTGGATCGCCGCCCTGGGCGACGAAGCCCGGCACCACGCGATGGAAGCCGAGGCCCTTCAGGGCGCCGGTGCGGACGAGGTGGACGAAGCTTCGGGCCGCGGTGGGCGCGGCGTCGGCGTCCAGGCGCAGCCGCACCGGACCGCGCTCGGTCGCAAGCCGCACGTCCACGACGGCGGGGAGCCGCAGGTCCGCCCACGGCGCCGGCGCGATCAGCGCGACCTGCTCGCCGGTGACAGACCGGATCACTCGCGCTGCGGCCCGCTTGAGGTCCGCGCTGCTCTCGGCTGCGGCCAGCACGCGCCGGGCGGCGGGGAGGGCGCTCTCGGCCTTCAAGGATGCGGCAGCCTCGAGCGCCGACTCGGCCGCGATCTCCCACTGCTTGCCCTGGGCGCGGTCGAGCAGCGCGACCAGCTCCGGGGCGAGCCCGGTCCGCTTGCCCTCGTCCGTCGACATGGCCGCAGCGCGAGCCACTTCCGGATCCGGATCCGCGAGCAGCGCTCGGAGGGCCTCCTCGGCGTCCTTGCCCTCGAGCGTCCCCAGCGCGCCAGCGCCTGCGGCACGGCGGGTGGCCTCCGGTGAGGTGAACAGCGGCCGCAGCGCCGCGAGCTTGTCGGAGGCCGACAGCTTCGACTCGACGAGCGCACGCGCCTCCAGCCGGGCGCGGTGGTCGGCAGGGACGTGTTCGCCGCCGCAGCCAGTGAGCGCTTGGACTCGGCCCAGGGCGCGGTCGTAGGCGAGCGCGACCTCGCAGTGCGAGCGGCCGAGGGTTCGCGCCGCGAGCGGCTCCTTCACGGTGGCCAGGGCCTGGGCCAGCACTGCGAGGTGCGACGCGAAGACCTCGCGGGGCGCGGCGAACGCGAGCGGCTCGGCAGCGACGGCGCTGGCGACGGCCGGCCGCCACGGCGCCTTCGAGGACTCCAGCGCGAACAGGGGAGGGCACGCCTCGGGGTTTGCGCAGCCCTGGGCGGCCTTGGCGAGACCGCGCGCAGCCTCCGCCGCCACCCGCTCGTCCGGGTCGTCGAGCGCCAGCGCGAGCGAGAGGACGTCCTCGGGCAGGCGGAGCGCCCCGAGCCCGCGGGCGCACGTCGCGCGGACCTCGAAGGAGGGGTCGGCGAGGCCTCGCAGCAGCGCGGACCTTCCGGCTGGGTCCTCGTAGCGCATCAGCGCATAGACGGCGGCGAAGCGAGTCTCGGACTCCTCGGAGGCCGCGAGCCGGACCAGCGCGGGGACGGCTTCCGGGGCCTTCACGCGGCCCTCCGTCCGCTTGGCGAGGACGCCCAGCGCCTCCGCGGCCGTCGCCGCCTCACGGGACTCCAGCGCAGCGACGAGCGCCTCCAGCGAGGGCGCCGCGCCGACCTTCCCAAGCGCCCGGAGCAGGGCTGCGCGCACGTCCCGCGACCGCTCGAGCCGCAGACGCTCCAGGAGGCGCTTCTCGGCCAGGGCACGCACGTCCTCCACCGGCGGCTCCCAGGCCATGCCCACCTGCCCGAGGGCGAAGGCGGCCATCTCGCGGACCTGGGCGCTCTCGTCCTCCAGGGCACTGCCGGCGAGCCCCGTGAGGTCGGGGGTCTGCAGCCGCGAGAGGGCGAGCAGGGCGCGGGCGCGCACGGCGGGGGCCGGGGCACGGGCCAGGTCTGCGAGCCGGCCATTGCCCGAGTCCCGGGCGTCCTCCAGCCGGCCGATCTCCAGGGACTCGGCGCTCTCGAGCACCACGGAGCGGCGGCCCGTGGGGGTCACGCAGGCGGCGAGAGCACAGAGGACGCAAGGGGCGAGGGGAAGCAGGAGCGAGCGCATGGGCGCCAGTATCGTCCAACTCGCCTCCGGCCTTGCGGCGTCGTCCAACTCGCCTCCGGCCTTGCGGCCTCACCGCATACAGCCGCGGTTCGGCACTACCGGCCTGCGGCGGGGCGTTGAGCCTTCCGTCCCAGCCCGCTACCCTCGCTCGCTCGGAGCACGGGAGGCGACGGTGAGCGACGACGGACAGATTCCCAAGGGCCGCCTGCGACGCCTGGGGCGCCTCGTGGGGATGAGCACCCGCGTCGGCGCCGACCTGGTGGCGGGGCAGGCGCGCAAGATGCTGGGCGAGGAGGGCTCGCACAAGGTCGTGGCCGCCAAGCGCATCCTGGAGACGCTGGGCGAGATGAAGGGCGCGGCGCTGAAGGTGGGCCAGACGCTGGCCCTGGTGTCCGACCAGCTCCCGCCCGAGGCGCGCCAGGTCGTGGCGCGGCTCTTCTCGCAGGCCCCCACGCTGCCCTTCGAGCAGATCGCCAAGGTCCTCGAAGACGAGCTGGGCCGGCCGCCCGCCGACCTCTTCGCCGAGTTCGACCCCCAGCCCTTCGCCGGCGCGAGCCTGGGCCAGGTCCACCGCGCTCGTCTCCATTCCGGCGAGGAGGTGGCGGTGAAGGTCCAGTACCCGGGCATCACCGCCGCGCTGCTCGACGACCTCAAGAACGCCGAGGCAGTCGTGCGCGCGGTCGGCGTGGGCATCCGCCTGCTCGACGGCCGCGAGTACTTCGACGAGATCCGCCGCGAGGTCACGCTGGAGCTGGACTACCGCCGCGAGCTGGGCCTGCTCGAGGAGTTCCGCGGCTACCTCGCGCGCTGGCCGGACCTGGTCGTGCCCCGCGCCCACCCGGAGCTGTGCACCGGTCGCGTGCTGGTCCTGGAGCGGCTCCACGGACCGACGCTGCACGAGTACGTGAAGAACATCGACGCCGTGCCCCCCGCGGAGCGCTTCGCGGTGGGCGAGCGGCTGGCGCGGGCCATCCTCGGGCCGTTCGCCTACCACCGCGTCATCCACGGCGACGCCCACCCCGGGAACTTCGTGGTGATGGAGGGCGGCCGGTTGGGGGTGCTGGACTTCGGGAGCGTGAAGCGGCTGCCCGAGCCGTTCTGGCGCGCCTACTTCGACGGCTTCGCGGCCGCGTTCGAGGGGCGCCACGTGCACTTCCCGTCGCTGCTCGGGAGCGGTGGGTTCTCCATCGACCTGCCCGAGGACCGCGCCTGCGAGCTGCTCGACGCGGTCGCCGAGGTCGTCGGCCAGCCGCTCTGGGGCCCGTACGACTGGGGCTCGGACGAGATGATCCGCCGGATGGTGCGGCTGCGGCGCCGCTACGCCCTCGACTTCCTGCACGTCCGCGTCCCGCCCGAGGGGCTGCTCTTCTACCGCTCGCTCGCGGGCATGGCGCACAACCTGCGCACGCTGAAGGCCTCGGGGGACTTCCGGCCCTTCCTGCGCCAGGCGATCGACGAGGTCCGCGCCGCTCAGTCCGCGTAGCGCGCGAGGAGCCTCCGCGCCCCCTCGACGACCGCCTCGCGCAGCGGCGCGGGCTCGTCGGCGCGCGCTGCTCCGCCCAGGCCGAGGAGCCACGAGACGAGGAAGCGCTCGCTGGCGACGGGGAGGGTCACGCCGACCGAGCCGTCCGCGGCGGTGGTCGCGTCCGGGAACACCTCCCGGGCGTGGACCGCCATCTGCGGCTGGAAGGTCACGCGGGCAGAACGCGGGTGGTCCCCGAAGAGCAGCACGTCGACGGTGTCGAACCGGCGCCAGTCCTCCTCGCGCGGGGGGAAGGTGGCCCCAGTGAGCGTGACCGCGGCGACGCGATCGAGCCGGTAGAGGCGGTCCTCGCCCTTCGCGGGATCGAACGCCGAGAGGTACCAGCGGCCGCGGTGCAGGAAGACCACCCTCGGGTGCAGCGCCCGGGTGCGCTTCTGCGCCGTGCTCGCCGCCCAGTAGTCCACCTCCACCACCCGCCGCTCGGCGATGGCCTGCTCCAGCGCCGCGCGGCAAGGCGGCGGCGGCGGGGCGTCGATGGCGGCGGCGCGCGCCAGGGTGTCGAGCGCCTTGTCGGAGCCCGCCGGGAGGGCGCGGGAGAGCTTCTGTGCGGCGCGCTGCAGCACCTCGCCGGCCGACTCGCGCAGGCTCTCGGCGGCGGCGTGCAGCGCCGCGGCCTCCACCACGCTGAGGCGGGGCGGACGCCGGAAGCCCTGTGGCAAGGCGACGTAGACCCGGTCCTGGTCGATGAGCGCCTCGACCAGCTCGTCCGGAGAGCCCGCCGGGTCGCCGATGTACATCAGCATCTGCACGTCGTCGTAGAGGTCCTGCCGGCGCGGGTACCCGGCGAAGCGCAGCGCCTCGTCGACCGGGACTCCCTCCGGGTGCGCGGCGACGTAGGGGACCAGGACCAGGATGCGGCGGAGCCGCTCGATCAGCGCGTCGCTCATGGCGTGGCTCCGTGGGCAGAGAGGACCTGCTCGAGGGCCTCCCGCGCGAGCCGGCGCGCCTGCGGCGGGGAGACGACCTCAGCGTCCTCGCCCAGGGTCAGGACATGGCGCACCAGCGTGGGCAGGTCCCGCGCCGTCACCGTGGCGAGCACGCCGTCGGTCATCGGAGTCACCTGCGCACCGGGGAGGAGCGAGGCGGCCAGGGGCGAGAGCGGGCCGGTGAGCCGCACCTGCACCTCGGTGGGCTCTCCGAACCAGTACTCCCAGGGCTGCTGGCTGCTGAAGGTGCGGATGTCGAAGTCGGCGGGGATCTCGTAGTCCGGCTGGTTGGGGTGGGCCGGGCTGAGCGTGAGCGAGGCGACCCGGCCCACGTAGAAGACGCGCAGCGCCTGGCGCAGGTGGCAGTGGCCGGCGAAGAGCCACACCCCGCGCCGCCAGGCGAAGCCGAAGACGTCCACCTCGCGGTCGGTGCGCTGGCCCGACCCGTCCACGTAGCCGAGCCGGACGCGCTTGTGGCGGCGGACCGCCTCGCCCAGCCGCTCGAGCCAGGTGGCCTGGTCGGGGGCCGCTGGCGGTCCGAAGAAGAGGGCAGGGAGCGCGGGCCGGGTCCGGGGTGGAGCCGAGCTGACGCACTGGAGCTTGCGCAGCGCGGACTCGAGCTCCTCGCGCCAGGGCAGGGCGGACATGCGCATCGCCGCGCGGCCCGCAGTCCACAGGACCGCCGCCTCCTCTGGGGCGAGGTTGAGCTCGGGTAGCGCGTACGCCCGAGGGTCGATGAAGTAGCCCTCGCCGCGCTCGGCGTCTCCCTCGACGAACTCGATGGGCACGCCCGCCTCGTGGAGCGCCTGCTTGTCGCGCGTCCAGCGCTTGTCCACCGCCTCGGGGCTGCCCTCGTAGGCGTGGGGGAAGGCCTCGCGGATCTCCTCGAACGACGCGGGAGCCTCGCGGGCGAGCAACCAGGCGGTGAGCTGCAGCAGCCGTTCCTCGGGGGGCGTGCGAGCCATGCCTCGGAGTGTCGTCTGGCCGACGATCCCCGGCAAGAGAGTGCGCGGCCGGGTTCTCCCGGACGCAGGCTCCGCGCCCGAGAGAATGCGCGGCGGTCGGCAGGCGTCCTACCTCGCAGCACAACCTTTCCGGGACACCCGGGTTCGGCTCCGCAGGAGGCACACCATGACGCTCAAGACTCTCGCCCTGGCACTCGGCCTGGCCCTCGCGACCCTGGCACCCGCGTCGGCGCAGGCGCAGTGGACGACCCCGGTCACCTTCGAGGCGTTCCACGGACCGCTCGCTGCCCACGGGCAGTGGCTGGCGCATCCGACCTACGGCCAGGTGTGGCGTCCCTGGGGTGTCGCCGCGGACTGGAGGCCCTACTTCGAGGGCCAGTGGATCTCGTCCGACACGGGGTGGACTTGGCAGTCCGACGAGCCCTGGGCGTGGGCGACGTACCACTACGGCCGCTGGGCCTGGGATCAGGGCTGGGGGTGGTTCTGGGTGCCCGGCTACGAGTGGGCGCCGGCCTGGGTCGAGTGGCGGCACGACGCGGGCTCGGTTGGCTGGGCGCCCCTGGCGCCGGTGGGCTGGGTGCATCGGCACCGGTATCACCACCAGCACTGGGTCTACGTGCCCCACAGGTTCTTCACTGGGCACCGCGTGCGCACCGTCGCGTACGGGCGCGTCGAGACGGACTCGTTCTGGGGCTACCGCCGGGACCACTGGACGACCTCGGCGCCGCGCTGGCACGGCCGGTCGCACACGGTCCACGTCCAGAACCCCGCACCCGGCTGGCGGCATGATCGGCCAAACCACTGGAACGACCGCCGGCCCCACGTCAATGAGGTGCGGACCCACACCCGGTACGACTCGCGACCTACACGTCCCGGCTACGACTCGCGGCCGCGTCACGACTCCCGCCCCGCTCATCAGAGCTACGACTCGCGGCCGCGGCACGACTCCCGACCGCAGTACCAGGGAGCTCCGGTGAGCGGAGGCCAGCACGGACGTCCAGGAAACGGCCATCGCGGACAGCACGACGCCAGGCCGGCGCATCCGCGCGGGCGCTGAGGGCAGACTCGGTTGGGATCCGGACCTCTGGGCTGCCACTCCAGGGGTCCGGAGGTCTCACTCCAGGGGTCCGGAGGTGCCACTCCAGGCGTCCGGAGGTGCCACTCCAGGGGTCCGGAGGTCTCACTCCAGGGATCCGGAGGTCTCACTCCAGGGGTCCGGAGGTGTCACTCCAGGGGTCCGGAGGTCTCACTCCAGGGATCCGGAGGTCTCACTCCAAGGGTCCGGAGGTCTCACTCCAGGGGTCCGGAGGTCTCACTCCAAGGGTCCGGAGTGCCGCGCTCACCGGTGAGCGCATCCTGGCTATTTGACAGTCCAGCGAAACCAATGGGTTAGCCAACCTTCGGCTGCCGCGTCCTCCTTGTCGGATTCGCCAGATGAAATCGTGCGCTGCGAGGCCGGTGTGATGCGACTCCGGGTGCGCATCGGCTGTCTGTTTGCGCGCGCGGAGTGACTCCGCCTGGAGTTCTTCGGGGAGGTGGGTACGCAGGGGACCGGTTTTCTCACGCAATTTCAATCGGTTGGGTGGCATCACCAAGACGGACGGAAGACGGTTCGCGAACTCGGCAGGTCGAGCGTGCGGGCCGCGCTGGGGTTCAACGTGCAAGCTGAGTCGGGAAGGCCCTTGAAGCTCGGCCGGTACAGCCTCGTTCGCCTGGTCGCGACGGGAGGCATGGCGGAGATCTACCTCGCCAAGGCGGAGGGCCCTGGGGGCTTCGAGAAGAACCTGATCGTCAAGCGCATCCTGCCGCAGTTCAGCGAGAGCGCGCCGTTCATCAAAATGTTCCTGGCGGAGGCGCGCATCGCCGCGCAGCTCGACCACCCCAACATCGTGCAGGTCTTCGACTTCGGCGAGGCGGAGGGGGCGTACTACCTGGCGATGGAGTTCGTCGACGGGCTCAACCTCCACGCCCTGCTGCGCGCCCTGAAGCAGTCCGGCGCCGCGCTCGATCTCGGCCTGGCAGCACGCGTCGTCTCGCTCGCGTGCGAAGGGCTCGCCTACGCCCACGACTTCGTCAGCCCCGAGACGGGCCAGTCGATGAACCTCATCCACCGCGACGTGAGCACCGACAACATCATGGTGGCCCGCAGCGGGGCGGTGAAGGTTCTCGACTTCGGCATCGCCAAGGTCGCCAGCGAGGACAAGACCTGCGTCGGGACGCTCAAGGGGAAGATCGCCTACATGCCGTCGGAGCAGATGGTGCCGGCGGCGGTGCTGCAGCGCTTCCCGCACCCCTTGGCGTGCGAGCTGAACGCGGTGCCGCTGGCCTTCTCGGAGACCAACAAGACGCTGCTGCTGGCGGTGGAGGACCCCAGCGACGAGGAGGGGCTGGAGAAGGTGCGCAAGAAGACCGGCTACCGGCCGGGGCAACGACCTCGATCGACGCGTCGACGTCTATGCACTCGGGGTCGTCCTATACCAGCTCGCCTGCGGGTGCCGTCCGTACGACCAGACGACGGACGTCAGCCTCATAGCGGCGATCCTCGGCGCCGAGGCGGTACCCCCGCTCCAGCGACGGCCCGACCTGCCGCCCGAGCTCGCGGCCATCATCGAGAAGGCGATGGCTCCCAGCCGCGAGGCCCGCTACGCGGACTGCCGCCAGCTCCAGGACGCTCTCGAGGGCTTCGTTGCCCGGCGGGGCGAGGCCATCACCACGAGCCGCCTGGGGAAGCTCACCTCGATCTCGGCGACGGCCGCCGAGGGCGACGCAGTCCGTCCTCCCTCCTCACCCGGCAGCGGGTCGAAGCCCTCGGCGCGCAAGGCGGTCCCGCCCCCGCCGCCGGCGATCGCCTTGATGGAGGAGACCCGGGTCGGCTGCGAAGACGACCTCCACCAGCTCGCGATGGGCGCCACCGCCGAGCCGGTGCTGGTCTCGCCGCTGTCGGAGTTCGTCACCTACCAGCCGGTCGCGGAGCCAGAGCCGGAGCCCGAGGGTGCCGAGGAGCCCAAGCTCGAGCTCGCCGCCAACTACGAGTACGTCGGCTACCAGCCTTCGTCCGAGTCCGAAGGCGCCGACGCTCCGCTGGAGCTCTCGGAGCGGGACCTGGCTACGCCTCTCGCAGAGGACGGGGATGACGGAGACGCGAAGACCGTCATCGGCGGGCTCGACGAACCGCCGCAGCTGCAGGCTGTGGTCCACGAGGGGCTTCTGGCGGGCCCTGCGAGCGCCTCCGCGAGGCCGCCCGCCGAGGCCTTCGCGAGGCCGTTGGAGCGCGAGGTCCGTCCGGTCGGCGCCGCGGCGGTGAGGGCCTCGGTCCAGGCCATGGCCGCCGCCGAGCGGAGCGCGGGGGTGCTGCGCAAGCTCCCCGGCGCTGCCTCTCGGCTGTTCGACCTCGCGCGCGATCCGCCCGGTCGCCTGCGCGAGGCGCTCGCCGGCGTGATCGATGTTGCGCTCCTCGCCGACGACCACGCCGCGCTGCGCAAGCTGCTCGAGGGCGCAGACGCCCGGCCGGGGGCCGCTGGCAGCTTCGCCCAGCTCGTCCAGTCCGACCTATCCAGCCCGCTGAGGATGGTGTGGCTGCTCGAGCGCTGGCGCGCGAGCGGGCTGCCGGCCAAGACGGTCGACCTGCGGGCTTGGCTGTCGCGCCTGTCGCCTGCGGCAGCGCCGCGCCTCCTGTGGCTGGTCGACACCCTGGGGCCGGGGCCCGGGCAGGACCTCCTGTGCGAGGTGCTCGCGAAGCTGGGCGGGGACGTCCCGGGGATGCTCTCGGCCCGGCTCGAGGAGGTGGCGCCGCGCAGCGTCGCGGCCGTCTCCTACGCGCTCGACCTCACCGGCTCGCCGGCCAGGGCGAAGGTCTTCCAGAAGCTGCTCCTGCGCCGCGATCCGGCGCTGCAGATGCAACTGATGACTGGACGCGCCAAGCTCGGTGGCCCGGAGGCCTTCGCGCTCCTCGAGGCGGGCATCGGGGATCGCTCCGAGGAGGTGCGGCTGCACGCGCTCGGCCTGCTCGCGCGCTTCGGCGACAAGGCCGCGGCGCTGCTCGCCTCGCGCATCCAGAGCGCATCGTTCGAGGCGCGCTCGCCCACGGAGCGTGCGGCCACCTGGTCGGCCCTCTCAGCCACCGACGCGGTCGGCGCGCTCGCGCCTTTCGAGCAGGTGCTCGGCCAGAAGACGACGCTGCTCAACAAGAAGAGATCGCTCGACGCCAAGCTCTCCGCTCTGAGGGCGCTCCCGGAGATGCCCCGCGACGAGGCGGCCAGGCTCCTGGACCGCGTCGCCAACGACAGGGGCCAGCCGGACGAGGTCGTCGCGGCAGCGAGGGCTGCCCTGGCGCGGCGTCCTGCAGCCCAGCCCCGGCTGGTGGCCGCTCCGACGCCCGCGCCGGCACCCAGGGCCGTCGAGCAGCGCCAGCGGCTGACGCGCTCGCTGGTGCTCGACTTCCTCTACCTGTCACGCGCGGCCACCACCATCGACCTCGCAGCGGGGGACCTCGAGCCTGCCGTGGCGCGCTTCCGCGAGGAGGTGCGGCAGGTCGTCCTGCTGGACGGGAAGGTGCACCTCGCGGCGGGCCCGAAGGGCGTCACCCTCAACGGCGTCCCGGTGACGTTCGAGTTCCCGGCCGACGACGTGGGGCTGGGCGTGGCGCGCTGGCTGCAGTCCCGCGACGTGCGCGGGTTCGGCATCGATGCGCCGCTCCCCGCTGCGGAGCTGCGCTCGTTCCTCCTGCGCCTCTACGATCCCGACGGTGGGGCCGAGAGGGTTCCCCACGTCCGCGCCGCGACCTTCTCGGGCAGGGCGCTGGCGGCGCCCCCCACCCTGGACTGCCCGGGCGATCCCGAGGCGCGGGCGGGGGAGTTGTGGGAGCTGGCCCGCGCGCACTTCCAGGAGGCGGTCAGCGCCGTCGCGGCTGGGCGGTTGCCCTCGCTGGAGCAGTCCGCGCCGCTGCTCGACGCCTGGGCGGCGCTCTACGCCTCGGGCAAGCCCCTGTTCCTGGGCCGCAGGGCCCAGGACGCCGGCGCGCACGCCGCGAACACCGCGGTGCTCGCCATGGCCTTCGCGAGCGACCTCGGCCTCGGGCAGGCCCACCTGCGCGATCTCGCCGAGGTCGCGCTCTTCCACCGGGTGTTCGAGGCCGGGCTGCCGAAGGACAAGCAGCCGCAGGAGGGCGAGCCCATCGGCGAGGAGAGCCGGCTGCGCACGGCGATGCTCTTCCTCTCGCAGCTGCGGTCGCGGCGGGGCCCGGCGTATGCGGTGGCCACGTTCGAGACCGGGTTGAAGAAGCCGGCCGGGGCCTTCGTCGCGCCGGTCGTCGCCCTCGCCGACGCCTGGAACGGACTCACCATCGGCCGGGGGCTGCCTGCCCAGAGGGCGCTGGAGCGCCTGGCGACGGATCTCGCTGATCGGACCGGGCCCGAGCTCGCGGGCCTGTTCGCCGAGTGGCAGAGTGCGCAGCTGAATGCGGCCCCCGAGCCCCAGGAGGCGTGGGCCCCCGTTGCGACTGCGACGCTGCCAGGTCCTGCCACTCGCCGCTGACGGGTCCGAGGCCGACCACCTGACGAGGCGTGGTTGCGGGCGTCCCGCGCGTCCCGCCCGTGCCCCTGCGACCCTTCGTCTGCTCGCGCCTTCCAGGGTTGACCGTGCGCGAAATCTCCACAGCCTGTTCGTGGGCCGCGTGATAGAAGACCCCGACCCGAACGGAGAGCCCGATGCGACTGACCCTCGCGTGCGTGACTGCCCTGGCCCTGGGAGGCTGCACTCCCAAGCTGCTGTTCAACCAGACGTTCCTGGTCTCCGAGGACCTGCGGGTGACCTCGGCCGGCTACGTCAGCCTCAAGTCCACCGGCGAGACCTTCGACATCTCGCCCATCCGCCTCATCGAGGGCGGGCGGGGCGAGCGCGTGGTCATCGCCAAGGTGCACGGCTCGTTCATCCTCACCGGCGACGGGTTCCACAAGCTCTGGCGGCTCTGGCCGGTGGGCCGCGACGCCGCCAAGTACAAGGCCCTGGACTACGACCCGGGCCCCGATGGCTTCCGCAGCGCCGCCCTGGAGATCGTCGGGAAGTGCGTGGTGGTCCACTGGGACCGGGGCGGGAACGCCGCGACGCTGCACGTGACCGGTGACGGAGACGTCGATGAGAACAAGTGCAAGGAGCCTTAGCGCGCTGGCCGTCCTGGCCCTCGCCGCCCCCGCCCGGGC
>CAZAIE010000015.1:0-20668 GCA_964485035.1 uncultured Myxococcaceae bacterium
CCTGCACGCAGGGCCAGCAGACGGCCGCCCGGTATCGAGACCAGATCCTCCCCCGGGCAGAGAAGACCGCCAGCATGCTCGAGCGCTCGTTCCAGATCGGCGAGACCACGCTGCTCGACGTGCTCGACTCCCGGCGGGTGCTCGGCGAAACGCGCCGCGAGTACCTCGCCGCCCTTCTTCAGACCCAACTCGACTGCACTCGGCTTCAGCTCCTCCTGGGAGAATCGCGATGACCTCCAACAAGATCCTCATTTCCATCGTCGCCGCTGCCTCGCTCGTCGCCTGCCGCAGCTCGACCAGTGACACCCCGAAGGAGAAGCCCGTTGCCGCCAAGGCGGGTGAGGCGCGGGAGCACGAGGGCCACGGCGAGGCGGGCGACAGGCACGGCGACAAGGATGGGCACGGGCACGCGGCCGAGAAGGATGAGCATGGCCACGCGGGTGAAAAGGATGAGCATGGCCACGGTGGAGAGAAGAGCGACCTCGACAGGCCCGTCGACGAGCTCTTCAGCACCAAGTGCGAGCACGGCATCAAGACCTTCCAGTGCGACGAGTGCCGCTATGAGAACGGCGTGGTCAAGGCCCCCGCCGGCCTCTTCGAGGGCCAGCTCCTCAAGAAGGCTACCGTCGGCAAGCGCCGGGTCGAGGCTCCCATCGGGCTCACGGGCGAGATTCGCTTCGATGAGCGCCGCGTCGCGCACATCAGCGCGCAGACCGAAGGGATCATCCGCAGGGTCAACGTGAACCTGGGCGACCGCGTCAAGAGAGGGCAGCCCCTCCTCGAGATCGAGAGCGTCAGCTACGGCCAGGCGGAGAGCGAGTACCTGGAGGCGCAGGCCACCCTCGTCCTCGCGCAGCGCAACTTCGACCGCCAGGCCGAGCTCCGCAAGGAGAACATCACCTCGGAGAAGGAGTACCTCCAGGCGAAGCAGGAGCTGGAGGCCGCACAGATTCGCGCTCGGACCGCGGGCGACAAGCTCGTCCAGCTCGGATTGCCTCCGGGTGACCTCAAGAACCTGGGCCAGGGCGGAGCCCGCACCCGACTGGTTCTGCGCGCTCCCGCCGACGGCATGGTGCTCGTGCTCCACGCGGTCCCGGGCGAGGTCGCCAAGTCCGAGGAGCCGCTGATGACCGTGGGCGACCTGAGCACCCTGTGGCTCTGGGCCGACCTGTACGAGCGTGACCTCGCCGCAGTGGTGGACCACCAGGCGGCGGGCGGACTGCAGGCGACCGTGACCGTCAAGGCGTTCCCCGCCATCGAGTTCCCGGGCACCGTCGACTTCGTCGGTCCGACGATGGACGAAGCCACGCGGACGGTGAAGGTGCGGATCGAGCTCAAGAACCCCTCCGGCAAGCTTCGCGCCGGCATGTTCGCGAACGTGAAGATCTTCCTGCCTGGCACCGAGGAGGTCCTCGCTGTTCCCAAGGACGCGATGCTCGAGGACGAGGGGCGCGCCTTCGTCTTCATCCACCACCACGACGACTACTTCGTCCGCCGCCCCGTTCAGCGCGGCAAGTCCTGGGCGGGCTGGGCGGAGATCACGGGCGGGCTCTCGGGCGGCGAGACGATCGTCGCCGACGGCTCCTTCCTCCTGAAGTCGGACGTCCTGCGCTCCAAGATGGGCGCCGGCTGCGCGGACTGAGAGCGCGACCATGAAATTCTTCACGTGGCTCCTCAAGAACCGGTTCCTCGTCTTGCTCGCGACGGGCGTGCTCTTGGCCGCGGGTTGGGTGGCGTGGACCCGCCTACCCATCGACGCCTTTCCCGACGTCACCAACATCCAGGTGATGATCCTGGCCAAGGCACCGGGGCTCGCCGCGGTGGATGTCGAGCAGCGCGTCAGCTACCCCGTCGAGCAGGTGATGCGCGGCCTGCCTCGGGTCACCTCGGTCCGCTCCATCTCGAAGGCCGGCCTCTCACAGGTGGTCATCGTCTTCGAGGATGGCGTGGACACCTACTGGACCCGCCAGGTCGTCTTCGAGCGCCTCGCGCAGGCACGCGAGGACCTCCCGCCGGGTGTGGAGCCTGAGCTCGGCCCCATCAGCACCGGCCTCGGGGAGATCTTCCAGTACACCCTGGAGAGCGATCAGCCCGATCCCACCGAGCTGCGAACGATCCAGGACTGGATCGTTTCGCCTCTGCTCAAGCCCATCCCGGGGGTCAACGAGATCAACAGCTTCGGCGGGTATGTGAAGCAGTACCAGGTGCTGCTCCAGCCCGACAAACTCCTCAAGTACGGGCTGACCGTCAGCCAGGTGGTCGAGTCCATCGAGCGCAACAACGCCAACGCCGGCGGCGGTGTGGTCGTCCGCGGATGGGAGCAGATGTACCTGCGCGGCGTCGGGCTGTTGCGCGATATCCCGGACATCGAGCGCATCGTGCTCAAGGCGAAGGACGGTGCCCCCGTCTACCTGCGCGATGTCGCAGACGTGGTCATCGGCTCGGAGCCGCGCCAGGGCGCCGTGACCCGTGACGGGAAGGGCGAGGCCGTCGCCGGCATGGTCATCATGCTCAAGGGCGAGAACTCCAAGGACGTGGTCAGCCGCGTGAAGGCCGCCGTGGAGCGGACGAAGTCAACTCTCCCCGAAGGCACCCGCCTGAGCGTCTTCTACGACCGCACCTCTCTCATCGAGGCCTGCATCAAGACCGTCGTCGACGCGCTGCTCGAGGGCGGCATCTTCGTCATCCTGGTCCTCTTCTTGTTCCTCGCCGAGCTGCGCACCGCGCTCATCGTCGTCTTCTCGCTGCCGCTCACCTTCCTGATCAGCTTCATCGTGATGGGGCAGGTGGGGCTCTCCTCCAACCTGATGAGCCTCGGCGGCCTCGCCTTCTCGGTGGGCATGGTCGTAGATGCATCCATCGTCGTGGTGGAGAACGTGCGTCGCCACCTGGCCGAGCACCGAGACAGGGAACAGAAGCGCCACATCGTCGCCACCGCCGTGACGGAGGTCGCCCGTCCGGTCGGCTTCTCAGTCGTGATCATCGCCATCATCCTCGTGCCGCTGTTCACCCTGCAGGGCATCGAAGGAAAGATGTTCGCGCCCCTCGCATTGACGATGCTCATCGCGCTCCTCGTCTCCCTGATCGTCGCCCTCACGGCCGTGCCGGCGCTCTCCGAGCTGATCCTCCGGCAGGTGCCCGAGAAGGAGTTCGGGTTCATCCGTCGGCTGCACCAGGGCTACCTCAGGCTGCTCGGCGGCGCGGTCCGACGCCCGAAGATCACGCTCGCCGCCTCCGTCGCGCTGCTCGTGGGCGCAGGGGCGCTCACGCCGCTCATCGGCACCGAGTTCATGCCCCCGCTGGACGAGGGCTCCCTGGCCGTCAACGTCGTGCGCCTGCCCAACGCCGCCCTCGATGGCTCGGTGAAGGTCGCCGAATACATGGAGAAGCAGCTCCGGAAGTTCCCCGAGGTCGACACCGTGGTCAGCAAGACGGGCCGCGCGGAGATCTCCGAGGACCCGATGGGGCCCGAGCAGACGGACGTCTTCATCATGCTCAAGCCCCGCAAGCAGTGGGGCACCGGGCGCGACAAGACCGAGCTGACCAAGGCCATCCAGGAGGAGCTCGCCCAGATTCCTGGGCTGCGCTACTCCTTCTCCCAGCCCATCGCCCTGCGCGTGAACGAGCTGATCTCCGGGGTCAAGAGCGACCTCGCGGTCAAGGTCTTCGGCCCCGACCTCGACACCCTGAAGCAATTCGCCGATCGGGCGGCCGCGGTGCTGATGGGCGTGCGTGGCGCCCAGGACGTCAAGGTCGAGCAGATCTCCGGCATGAGCCAGTTCGACGCCGAGATCGACCGCGAAGCCGTCGCGCGCTACGGCATCAACGTCTCTGACGTCAACGACACCATCGAGACGGCCATCGCAGGGCGGCAGGCCTCGACCCTCATCGAGGGCCAGCGGCGCTTCGCGGTCGTGGTGCGGTTCCCAGAGGCGGCTCGCGCCGACGTTCCGGAGATCGAGCGACTGCTCATCGCCGCTCCGAACGGCGAGCGCGTTCCTCTCGGCCAGCTCGCCAAGATCTCGATGGTCGAGGCGCCGGCGCAGGTGAGCCGCGAGAACGGGATGCGGCGCGTCGTCGTCGAGTCCAACGTGCGCGGCCGCGACCTCGGCAGCTTCGTGGAGGAGGTGCAGGCGGGCCTCGCGCCGCTCCAGAAGGAGCTCCCGTCCGGCTACTTCATCGAGCTGGGCGGCCAGTTCGAGAACCAGCAGCGCGCCATGCGCCAGCTCGAGATCGTGGTGCCGATCGCGCTGCTGCTCATCCTGGTGCTGCTCTACATGGCCCTCGGCTCGGTCGGCCACTCGCTGCTGGTGCTGCTCAACTTGCCGTTCGCGCTCGTCGGCGGCGTGGTCGCGGTGGTCATCTTCAGGATGCCCCTGTCCGTGTCCGCCGCGGTCGCCTTCATCGTCCTGTTGGGGATCGCGGTGCAGAACGGCGTCGTCCTCGTGGCCTTCTTCAGCCAGCTCAGGGAACGCGGCGAGAGCGTGGCGGAGACAGTGCGCAAGGGATGCGAGTTGCGGTTCCGACCGCTGCTCATGACCGCGCTCACCAGCTTCATCGGCCACCTGCCGATGCTCTACGCCACGGGGTCAGGGGCAGACATCCAGAAGCCGCTGGCGGTGGTGGTCATGGGCGGCCTGATCACGTCGACCGCCCTGACCTTGCTGGTGCTCCCGACGCTCTATGCGGTCCTCGCGGGCCGCACCGAGCGGCGGGCGCTTGCCCAGGTCCCCCCCGAAGCCCAGCCAAGCAGCTCCTGAGGCCGGCAATGGGAAAGGTCGAGATTGAGCTGGAGGTCCTCCTCCAGCACCCACCGGAAGCATCGACCGTCGCGGTCAAGACCCTGTGCGAGCGCCTGGGCGCGGTGCGCGGCGTGAGCAACGTCCACGCCGAGGAAGTGAGTGGCAAGACCGCGCTGTGCATCCACTACGAGCCGGACGTCCTGCCACTTGCAGCCATCGAGCGCCGCGCGCGCGACGAGGGCGCGGTCGTCTCCTCGCGCTTCCGGGAGGCCACCATCGCGCTCGAGGGCATGGACTGCTCGGATTGCGTGACAGTGATCGAGCACGGCCTCAAGCGCGTGGCCGGGGTCTTGGACGCGCGCGTGAGCTACCCGACCAAGACGGCGCGGGTCGCCTTCGACTCGAAGAAGGTGGAGCGCGCCGACCTCGAGGCGCGAATCGAGGGGCTCGGCTACCGGGTGCCAAGGGACGGCGTGGCGCAGTGGGCGCGGGAGCGGATGGAGCTCATCGGCACGTTGCTCGCTGGCGCTTTCGTCGCCGGCGGCTGGGTGCTCGAACGCTTTGCCGGGGCCTCGCCGTGGGCGTACGGGCCGGTCTACGCCGTCGGCTTCGTGCTCGGCGGGTGGGAGATCGCGCTCCACGCCTTCCACGCGTTGCGGGAGCGCCGCTCCGACACGGACGTCTTGATGCTGGCTGCGGCGCTTGGCGCTGCGGTGTTGCAGGACTTCGCCGAGGGCGGCCTCCTCCTCTTCCTCTTCAGCCTCGGGCACGCGCTGGAGGAGATGGCCCTCGACAGGACCCGCGACGCCGTCCGCAAGCTCGGCTCGCTCACGCCTCGGCAGGCCCTCGTGCGTCGCGACGGTGCCGAGAAGGAGGTCAGCGTCGACGAGGTGCTCCTCGACGAGGTGCTGATCGTGCGCCCCGGCGCACGACTGCCCGTCGATGGCGTCGTGGTGGTCGGGACCTCGGCGGTCGACCAGGCGCCCATCACCGGCGAGAGCGTGCCGGTGGAAAAGCGACCGGGCGACAAGGTGTTCGCCGGCACGGTCAACGGCGAGGGAGCTCTCGAGGTCCGCGCCACCCGCCTCGCCGCCGACAGCACCCTGGCCCGGGTGATGACCATGGTCGAGGAGACGCAGGGCCAGAAGAGCCGAGCGCAGACCGCGGTCGAGAAGTTCACCCGCTGGTTCGTCCCTGCCGTGCTCGTCGGCGTGGCGCTGGTGATGGTCGTCCCCTGGGCCATGGGGCTCCCGTTCCGTGAGTCGTTCCTGCGCGCGATGACCATGCTCGTGGCCGCGTCGCCTTGCGCTTTGGCGCTCGGCGCGCCGTCCGCGATGCTGAGCGGCATCGCCCAGGCGGCGCGCCACGGGGTCCTCATCAAGGGCGGAATCCACCTCGAGGCTCTCGGTCGTCTCGACGCCCTGGCGTTCGACAAGACGGGAACGCTCACGGTCGGCCGTCCTCAATTGACGGCAGTGGTCGCCGAGCCCGGCTGGTCCGAGGACCGTGTCTTGGCCCTGGCCGCAGCATTGGAGAGCCGGTCCGGACACCCGCTCGCGCAAGCCATCGTGCAAGGCGCGCGAGCTCGGTCCGTCCAGGTCCCGAGCGTTGGGGAGGTGGTCTCGGTCACCGGCCAGGGGCTGCGCTCGACGATGGACGGGGCGTTCGTTCTTCTCGGAAGCGCGAGTCTGCTCGTGTCCGGCGCGGTCCCCGTTCCGGAGTCGCTCGCCGGCCGGGTGCGCGACCTTCAAGAGGTGGGCGCGACCACGATGATGCTGGCCGTGGGCGGCCAGGCCGTCGGCGCGCTGGCGGTGGCCGATACCATCCGCCCCGCTACGGCCGACGCTCTTCGTCGTTTGCGCGAGGTCGGCGTCCGCGAGCTCATCCTGCTCACCGGCGACAACAGGCGTGTCGGCGAACACGTCGGGCGCCAGCTCGCGCTCGACTCGGTCCAGCCCGACCTGATGCCAGAGGACAAGGTCCGCTTCGTCCGCGAGCTGGCCGCCCAGCGCACGGTCGGGATGGTCGGCGACGGCGTCAACGATGCGCCGGCGCTCGCCAGCGCCAGTGTCGGCGTCGCCATGGGCGGAGCCGGAACCGACGTGGCCCTGGAGACCGCCGACGTGGCCCTGATGGGCGACGACCTCGGCAAGCTGCCCTTCGCCATCGGCCTGGGGCGAGCCGCGAAGTCGATCGTGGTGCAGAACATCGCCATTTCGCTCGGCGTCATCGGCCTCCTGCTCGTCACCAGCGTCATGGGGCTCGCCGGCATCGGGGTGGCCATCGTCGTCCACGAAGGAAGCACCCTCCTCGTGGTCGCGAACTCCTTGCGGCTGCTCGGTTACCGCGAGCAGACGTCCGCCGGGCAGCTCACATGAGCAGCCCCTCCCGCGCCCTCGGCGGCCGAAGGGCCCTGCGGCCCTTCCAGCTCATCGACCGGCTCGCCGATGGTAGTGAAGCTTCGCCAGTCGGCCTGCTGCAGCTGCTGCCCACCAGCCCTGAGCAACTGACGGAGGTCTTGATTGACGCGGCGGTCCGCCACGCTGGAACGCAGGGAAGCCAGACCGTCTGCCGCCGTCACCTTCAGGAGCGGAATTGGGCGAAGTGGCTCCCGCTCGCCTCCTTGGAGTACCGCGTTCTTCTCGGCAGGGACCCCAGGTTCGAGCTTGGGATTCGAGGCGCGCTGACGCGCTCTGGCTGGGCAACCCGCCACCGCCGAGAGCTCGAGCTCAGCAAGCGGCCGCGCAGCGCGGCGGCGGCCGCGCTCGCCCTCCGGAGCGACCTTGATGCGGTCGCCTTGGAGGCATCGAGCGTGGTGGCCCGCGTGGCCTCGCTGCGGGCCCAGATCGAGCCGCCTCTCCACGCGGTCCAGGTCCAGGCGCTCATGCGGGCCGAGGAGGCGCTCGGTGACCTGCGGGGAGTACGCGCTTTGGACATCGGGTGTGCGGCAGGTGCGCTCGTCGATGCGCTGCGAAAGCGTGGGACCGCGGTGGTAGGCATCGACCTGGCCCCACCGGCCGGCGCCTCAGGCGTCGATATCGTACGTGCTGACTTCGCCAACGGCTTGCCTCCAGCAAGCTACGACCTCGTGCTCGCCACGGGGGTCTTCGAGGCCGGCTCGTGTCGGGCCGGTGCGCCTCAGGGGCATTCGCTCTGTGGGGGGCAGCTCCTCTCCAGGCTCCGCAGCGTGACTGCGCGCGGCGGCATCGTCGTGCTCGAGAACTTCGGCTTGCCGCTTCCGTTCTCGCTCTCAATCGCACGGGCGGCCGGGTTCGAGCTCGTGCCGCAGACAATTCCTGCCGTCAACCTGGCCCTCGGTGGCCGCGGCTGCACGTTGCGACGCGTCCGATAGAGGACGGAGGTGGTCCTGATGTCCAAGCGAGCCTTCCGGAGAAATGACATCGGACGCCAGCGCCCGTCGGCGTCTGTGCGAGTCTGGGGCGGCGTCCTTGCGACAGCGCTGGTGGGGGCTGCCGCGTCTGGCTACCTGACCTATGCGTACTACCGGCTTCGCGACAATGCCGGTTGGCAGAGCCTCTGCGACGTGAGCGCCGGGTTTAGCTGCGGCGCGGTCGCGACCAGCGACTACAGCGCGGTGGCGGGAGTCCCCATCGCCTGGTTCGGCGTCATCTTCTACGCAGGTCTGTGCTGGTTCGCCTGGCGGGCGCTTCGCAGGGCCGACTATGCGCTCCCCCGCTCTCCGGCACTTGCCCTGACCCTGGCCGGCGCCTGGGGCTCCGTACTCTCGATCGTATTGGCGCTCGTCTCCGCGCTCTTCATCCGGTCCTTCTGCCCCCTGTGCCTCGTTCTCTACGCCTGCAACGCCGCGCTGCTCGGGCTTGGCGTAGTAGACCTGCGCAACGAGCAGGAGAGCCTCCGCGAGTTGCTTCGAGCGGAGCGTCGCACCTGGAGTCGCCACCTGGACACGGCCGTGTGCATGGTCCTGGCTGCGGTAGCGCCGCTCGTCGGGCTCCCACTGCTCCAGTCCATGAAGCCCCCGCTTCGCGGCCTCTGCGAGTACCTTTCGGACCGCGGCGGCGCGAAGACGCGCCTCGTGGTCTACACCGACTATCAATGCCCCTTCTGCAAGAAGGCCGACCTCACGCTCGAGCGCGCAAGCGGGTTGCCCAGTGTCGAGCTATCCGTCCGCAACTACCCGCTCGATCGTGAGTGCAACACGAGCCTGACGCGCACGATCCATCCAGGCGCTTGTCTGCAGGCGTCGGCCGTCCTTTGCGCGCAGAGCCTGGGGCGCGCCGAGGAGTTCCGTCGTGGGGTCTTCGACAGCGGGGCCAAGGACCGGGAGGCCCTGACGGCCCTCGCCGCGAGCCTCGGAATCGATCCCGCCACCTTCCGAGCCTGTCTTGCGTCTCCCGACACGGCGAGCCGGCTCGCCGACGACATCGAATCCGCTCGCGAGGACGGCGTTCACGCCACCCCGGCGCTCTTCGTCGATGGCCGCCAGTACAAGGGGTCGCTCGACCCTCTGGCTCACGAATGCCTCGCAGGCCCGGCCGGACGAGTCGCGGAGCCGCGCGAGGCGCTGGCGCCCCAACAGGTCAACAAGGAGAAAGTGCCATGAAGAAGATCGAAGCCATCATCAAGCCGATCAAGCTGGACGACGTGACGGACGCCCTCGTTCGGTTGGGCGTGAAGGGGCTGACGGCCTTCGACGTCCGCGGGTTCGGGCGGCAGCGCGGTCGATCGGATCTGTCGCTTGTCGGGACCGAGGTCGTGGCCGACTTCCTACCCAAGACCAAGCTGGAGGTGCTGGTCCACGACGAGGAGGTCGAAGCCGTGATCGAGACCATCTCCAAGGCCGCTCATACGGGCAACAAGGGAGACGGAAAGATCTTCGTCTCCACCGTCGACGACGTGCTGCGGATCCGGACCGGCGAGCGCGGCGAAGACGCCATCTGACGGCACTCGTGTCGCAACTCGAGAGCTGAGGCCCATGGACTCAATTCGCATCCTCGAATCCGCCTACGTCCTTGTCCTTTTCGGCGGCTACCTCGCGCTCTGGCGCATCAAGCGCTCGGCGCAGCGCCGAACCACTGGGCTCGACCCCGAGGTCTTCGGCCGCGCCACGGACTCGCTGCAGCGCTTCTTCAACACGATGACCAAGGTCCTCACCGGCGTGGTGGTGATCATCATCGCCACGCACTCGGTCAGGCTCGACCTGCCGGGCGTGCGCCCCGCGCCCGAGCTCGACCTTCGGGTTCTCGATCACGTGGGACTTCTGGTGGGACTGGTCGGGCTCACCCTCTGCGGGATCGCGCAGCGGACCATGGGGGCTTCGTGGCGCGTGGGCATCGACGAGGAACACCGCACCGAGTTGGTCACGGTTGGCATCTATCGCGTCATCCGCAACCCGACCTACCTCGGCCTGTTCCTGGTGGACGCAGGGCTGCTCCTCATCTGGCCCACCTGCGGCGTCTCCCTCTTCGTGCTGGCCTTCTACCTGATGCTTGAGGTCCAGGTGCGCTGCGAGGAGCAGCACATGCTCCGGCTCCACGGGGACGTATATCGCGACTACCTGAAGAGGAGCTGGCGGTACGTCCCGGGCGTCTACTGACTGCCGGAAGCTTCGAGAGAGGAGTGCGCGTGAAGACCAAGGCCCTCGGCGCCAAAGTGCTGCTCCTCGCGAGCGTGGCCGGGCTGGCCTCGTGCGCGACAGCCTTCCGCGAGCACTACCGCGGCAATCTCGGCGGAAGACCGCTCGAAGAGAGTGGGTTGCTTCCAAACCCTGGCGAGCCCCAGGTCATCGTCGGAGGGAGTCGAATCGACGACGACGTCCACATGCTGGAGAGCGGATATCGGATGGTGGGCCTGGTGTTCTTCGAGGGCCTTGACGAGGGAACCGAACCGATCGAACGCCTCGCGCGGGAGCTCAAGGTTGCGGTCGCCTATGCCTACAAGAGGCCCTCGCTCGTGCAGCCTCACCGCATGCACCTCCACCTAAGCGGCGATCACGTCGGTCCGCCGCGGTCGGCGAAGGCCAGGTTCTATGAGCAGGGGGCCACCTTCTGGGCGAAGAGCTCCAGTCCGCCGGCTTTCGGCGCCCTTGTTCGGCCCGCTCGGGATGCGGAGGGCAACGTCGAGGCCACTGGGGTTGCCGTCGCAGCCGTGGTGCGGGATTCGCCCGCCAGCCGCTGCGGGATTCGGCGGGGAGACACCATCCTCAAGGTCGGCGGGCAGGCGGTCGAAAGCGTAGCCACCTACGTGAGCATCCTGATGCGGTCAGGCGGCCAGACGGTCGAAGTCGAGGTGCGGCGAGACGGGGCATCGACGGCGCTGACTTGTCCGGTGGGCGCGTCCCCGGAGAGCTTTGCCGGGATGCCTCCCGAGTGAGCCCACGAGCGCGAGTCCAGCCAGCGAAACCACTCATCCGCGAAGCACGCGAAGGCCATTGGCTACGGCGAGGAGCTCGCTCACCTCGTGGGCGAGGACGGCAAGCGCGATGGAGAGCACGCCGATGACCGACGAGGGGATGAGCACCGCGAGGATGAGAAGCGAGAAGACTATGTTCTGGCGACCGATGCCCTTTGCGCGGCGGCCGAGCCTCACCGCGAACGCGAGCTTGCCGAGGTCGTCGGCCATGAGCGCGACATCCGCCGACTCGATGGCCGCGTCAGCGCCCGCGGTGCCCATCGCGACACCGACGGAGGCGGCCGCGAGGGCCGGCGCGTCGTTGATGCCATCGCCGACCATGGCCACCGAGCCGTACTGGCGCTTCAGCTCCTCGACGAGACGGACCTTGTCGTCCGGCTTGAGCTCGGCGTGGACTTCATCGAGCCCCAGCTCCCCGGCGATCGCGTCGGCGGTTCGCCGGTTGTCGCCGGTCAGCATCACGATCCGTAGACCCAGGGCCTTCAGCTCGCGCACGGCGTCGGCGGCCACAGGCCGTACCTGGTCCCGGATCGAGATGACACCCCAGATTGCCGTCCGGTCGCCGACGAGGACAGCTGTCTGTCCCTCCGCTCGCAGACGTTCGATGACACGCTCAAACCCTCCGGAGGTGAGACCCTGCTCCGCGAACAGGCCGGGGCTGCCGACATAGGCCTCGCGACCCTCAACGGTGGCCGTTGCTCCCGCACCGGTGTGCGCCTGGAACCCTGTCGCCGGCAAGAGCCGCAAGCCCTGCTCGCGCGCCTTGCGAGTGATTGCCCACGCGAGCGGGTGCTCGGAGTACTGCTCGACGCTCGCCGCCAAGAGCAGCACGCTCTCGGCGGTCCGTCCCTCTCCCGGAGTCACCGCAGTGACTTCCGGCTCGCCCCTCGTCAACGTACCCGTCTTGTCCATCGCGACAGCGCGGATGCGCGCGAGAGACTCCAGCGCCACGCCACCCTTGATGAGCACGCCCTGCCGGCCCGCTCGCCCGATCGCCGCCGCGACCGCGACAGGAGTCGACATGACGAGAGCGCACGGCGCGCCGGCGACGAGCAGCACGATCGCCCGGACCGACCACTCGGCGAAGGACAGGCCGAGGAGCGGAGGAAGTGCCAGGAGGCCAAGCGCTCCGACGAGGACCACGGGGCTGTAGCGCCTACCGAACCGCTCGATGAAGAGTTGCGCTTCGCCCTTTCGCTCTTGCGCCTCCTCCACCATGTGGATGATCCGGGAGAGCGTGTTGTCTTCCAGGCTGCGCGTGGCCTCGACCTTGAGGGCGCCCGTGCGGTTGATCGTTCCGGCGAAGACCGTCGATCCGACCGCCTTGTCGACCGGGATCGATTCGCCGGTCACGACGGCCTCATCGATTGCCGAACGCCCTTCCCGGACGACGCCATCGGTGGCGATGCCCTCGCCAGGCCGAACGAGGAAGATGTCGCCAGGACGGAGGCTCGTCGCCAGGACCAAGGTTTGCTCGCCGTCGCGGAGGACGCGCGCCTCTTTGGGAGCGAGGTCAAGGAGCGCCCGGATCGCGGTACGCGTTCGCGCGAACGTGTACTCCTCGATCGCCTCGGCGCTCCCGTAGAGGAACACGAGGAAAGCCGCCTCCTCCCACGCCCCCAGGATTGCGGCGCCCACGGTTGCAGCCGCCATGAGGGCCTCGTTGCCTATGGCCCGCTCGCGCACGAGCTCCTCCCAGCCCTCCCGTGCCCAGAAGAAGGCTCCGGGCGGAATCGCCGCGACGTAGAGCACGATCGCGACGGTGCTCGAGATCAGCTCGAGGTGTGAGAGGAAGAAGCCGAGACCGAGAAGGATGCCTGAGAGGAGCGCGCCCTGGATCGGCCGGAACTGCCACCAGCTGCCGCTGAATGGGGCGTCGTCCCGCTCGTACTCTTCTGCCTCAATGTCGGGTCCGGTCATGATGGGACTCCCGTGTGGTTACCTCTCTGGTAAGGGGACCACCTGATGCAGCTTCGAGCCGCTCGTCTACTCCAGAGGTTCCTGCGCGCGTTCGAGCGCGACGTTGTCCGCGCCGTGCTGCCGGGGCCTGATCCGGCAGCTCAACGCCACCCCGCCTCCGCGCCGAGGGCGCGGCCGAGCTCCGCCTCCGCGACGGCGACCTCCTCGAGCGCCTCGAGGTAGCCGCGCTGCGAGTCGATGGCGTCCCGGCGGATGAGCAAGAGCTCGAAGAGGTCTATCTTCCCGGCCTGGTACGCCGTCAGAAGCAGGGCGAGGTTCTCCTGCGCGGCCCCGACGACCTCCCCCTCGAAGGCCTCGGCAGCCTCGCGCGCGGTGACCAGCCGTGAATGCGCGAGCAACACCTCCTGACGGACACGTCGCTCCGCAGCCTCCAGGAGCCGTTCTGCCTGGGTGACCTGCGCGGCCGCCACACCGCGGCCGGCCTGGTTGCGGTTGAAGACCGGCAGGTCGAGGGTCAGCGTGCCCAGGATGGCGTTGGCGCCTTCCTCGCGCTGGTAGCGGGCGCCGACGCGTGGGCGTGGCAGCCACTCACGCCCCGCCAGAAGCTCCTCGGCGCGAGCCACGTCGAGGCCGCCGCGCGCCACGGTCAGATCAGGCCTCGCCGCGAGCGCGCGCCTGACCAGCAACTCCGGATCGGCCGCAGGCTGGGTGACTGCCTTGAGCTCGCCCTGCAGCTTGAGCTCCACCGAGGAGTCCAGGGCGAGCAGAAGCCGCAGCTCCTTGTGCACCGCCCCGCGGCTTTGTCTGGCGACCGCCACCTCGCGAAGCGCACGCCCCACCTCGATGCGTGCGGTGTTCACCTCGATCTTCGAGCCATCGCCGACCTCGAAGCGCTTCTCGGCCGCCTTCAGGGTCTGCCTGGCGAGGTCGAGGTTCTGGGTCGCGAGCGTGAAGAGCTTCTCCGCCGCCAGGGCGCGCGCGAACGCGCCGCGCACCTCGGCCGCGAGCTCGCTTCGGCGCGCGGCGACCCTCGCCTTGGTGACCTCGAGGCCGGCCCGGGCAGCCCCGACCCTGGCGCCACGCTGGCCAAAGATCTCCAGCGACTGACTGATCTCGGCATCCAGATCGAGCTGCCACCCGCGCTCCGACGTGCGCGGCCCGATGGCGAGACCAGCTTCCGGGTTGGCCTGCAGCGGCAGCGAGGCGCCGCCGAGGCGGGCCTCACCGGCGCGAACCTCCGCGCCAAGCGCGGCCAGCTCGGGATTGCGCTCGAGCGCACGCCGTACGGCGTCGTCCGCGGTCAGCGTCTCCGACGACTGGCCGAGGGCCGGCAAGGCGGGCAGGGTCGCGAGCGTCACCAGGGCGAACATGCGATGCGCAGGCAGCCTCATGCGCGCTCTCCTTCCGCGGCGCCCGGGGGCTCGGCCTCCCGAGTGGGCTCGCCCGTCTCGGCCTCCTTCTGTCGAGCGCTCGCGCCAAACAGGGTGAACAGCACCGGCAGGACCAGCAGGGTAAGAATGGTGGACGAGATCACGCCTCCGATGACCACGGTCGCGAGCGGTCTCTGCACCTCGGCGCCCGGGCCGGTGGCCAGCGCCATGGGCAGGAACCCCAGTGACGCGACGGATGCGGTCATCAGGACCGGCCGCAGGCGCGAGCGGGCGGCCTCACGCACGGCCTGCGTCACCTCCATCCCATGGTTGAGGAGCTGGCGGATACGGGAGACCAGGACGAGCCCGTTCAAGACGGCGACGCCGAAGAGAGCGATGAAGCCGACCGCGGCCGACACTGAGAACGGCAACCCTCGCACGAGCAGGGCGAGCACGCCTCCGACCAGCGCGAAGGGCACTCCGCTGAAGATCAGGACGCTGTCCATGACCTGGCGGCTCGACAGGTACAGGAGGAAGAAGACCAGCGCGAGCGCGAGCGGCACCACGATGGCGAGCCGAGTCCGCGCCCGGGCCAGGTTCTCGAACTGGCCGCCGAAGCGCACGTAGTAGCCGGGCGGGAGCTGGACTTTCGCGTCGATGGCCTCGCGAGCGAGGTCGACGAACCTGCCCAGATCCGCCTCGCGGACGTTCGCCTGCACCACGATTCGCCGCTTGCCCCACTCCCGCTGGATCGTCGTCGGCCCCGAGACCTCTTTGATGGTCGCCAGCCGGGCAAGGGGGATCCGCTCGCCGGACGGGCCGGCGACCAGCACCGAGCCCACCGCGGTCGCGTCGCGGTACTCCTCGGACAGGCGCACGCCGAGATCAAACCGGCGTTGCCCTTCGCGGATCTCACCGGCCTTGCGCACCCCCATCGCCTCGATGACGTCGAGGACGTTGCGCGCGGGGATGCCGTGGCGCGCGATGGCATCCTGGTCGATGGTCACCTCGAGCACCGGCTGGCCGGTGACTTGCTCGATGGTGACGTCGGCGGCGCCGGGCAGCTTGCGCACTGCCGCCTCGATCTCCTTGGCCTTGGCCTTGAGCACGTCGAGATCGTCACCGAAGAGCTTGATGCCGACGTCGCTGCGCACGCCGGCCACCATCTCGTTGACGCGCATCTCGATCGGCTGGGTGAAGCTCAGCCGCATCCCGGGGATGCCCTCGAGCTCCTCCTGGAGCTCGTGCACCAGCTCCGCTTGAGTCCGAGCCCGCTTCCATTGATTGCGAGGCTTCAGCGCCAGGAACAGGTCCGAGAGCTCCACGCCCATCGGGTCGGTCGCGACCTCCGGCGTGCCGGTGCGGGTCCAGGCGCGCGCCACCTCGTCAGGGAACTTCTCCAAGACGACCTTCTCGAGCTTCTCGCCGATGCGGACGGACTCGGTCAGGGAGATGTCGGCGAGGCGGACGGTGTTGATGACGATCGTCCCCTCCGAGAGGCGCGGGACGAACTCGCTGCCCAGCCGTGTCGCCAAAAGGCCGGTCGCCGCCAGCAACAGCAGCGCGGCGCCGACCACCGTCTTCGGGCGGACCAGCATCCACTCGAGCGCCGGGCTGTAGGCCCGCTTGAGCCAGGTGACCAACCGCGGCTCGGCGTGGGCGCCCTTGCGCAGCGCGAGCGAGGCGAGCACCGGGGCCAGGGTCATCGACAGCACCACGGACCCGAGGAGCGCGAAGACGACGGTCAGGGCCATCGGCTGGAACAGCTTCCCCTCGACGCCCTCGAGCGTGAGGATCGGCAGGTAGACGAGCGCGATGATTAGCTCCCCGAAGAGCGTCGGCTTGCGCACCTCGACCGCCGCGTCGCGCACCACCTCGCGGACGCTCCTCGTGCCGTGCTCGAGCCCCAGGCGCCGCTCGGCGTTTTCGACCAGGATGACCGAGCTGTCGACGATCAGGCCGAAGTCGATGGCCCCGAGCGACATCAGCGTGCCCGCGATGCCGAAGCGGATCATCGCGTTGAAGGCGAAGAGCATCGACAGTGGGATGGCGGCCGCCACGATGAGCCCGGCGCGCAGGTTGCCCAGGAAGATGAAGAGCAACGCGATGACGAGCAGCGCTCCCTCGAGGAGGCTGTTCCTGACCGTGTGCAGGACGTGGTCGACGAGCTCGGTGCGCTGGTACACCGGCTCCACCGTGACCCCGGCCGGGAGGCTCTTCTGGACCTCGGCCAGGCGCTTCGCCAGCGTGGTGGTGACCGTGTGGCTGTTCTCGCCGATGAGCATGAAGCCGAGCCCGAGGACGGTCTCGCCCTCGGCGTCCGCGGTGACCGCGGCGCGCCGGATCTCGTGGCCGACCTCCACCGAGGCGACATCGCGGATCCGGACCGGCACGCCCTCGTGGGCGGCGAGGACCACTCCCTCGATCGCCGTGCCGGTGGGCAGCGTCCCGATACCGAGCACGAGGCTCGCGGCGCCGCCGCGCTCGAGGACTCCGCCGCCGACGTTGGCGTTGTTGCGCTCCAGGGCCTCGTAGACGTCACCGAGCGACAGGCCGTACTTCTGCAGCCGCCGCGGATCGACGACGACGTGCCACTGGCGCTCGTTGCCGCCCCAGGCGTTGACCTCCGCGACGCCCGGGACGGTGCGGAGCTGCGGCGCGATCACCCAGTCGTGCAGCGTGCGCAGCTCCTCGAGGCTCTTGCCCTCGCCCTTCACGAGGTAGTGGAAGACCTCCCCGAGGCCGGTAGCCACGGGGCCGAGGGCTGGCTTCTCCACGCCATCCGGCAGGTCGACGCGGCCCATGCGCTCGGCGACCTGCTGGCGCGCGAACCACAGGTCCGTGCCGTCCAGGAAGCGGATGGTGATCTGCGACAGGCCGAACTTGGAGATCGAGCGGATCTCCTCCACCTTCGGCAGCCCGCCGAGGGCCTGCTCCAGTGGCGCAGTGATCTGGCGCTCCACCTCGAGCGGAGCCAGCGCGGACGCCACGGTGTTGATCTGGACTTGCGTCGGCGTGGTGTCCGGGAAGGCGTCGATCGGCAGGTCGCGGAAGGCGAGGAGCCCGGCGACGATGATGGCCAGCCATCCGAGCAGGACGGCCCAGCGGTGCCGGAGGGCCCAATCGATGATCTTGGTGAGCAAGGGCGTCCTCCGTCAGTCGTCCGTGCAGCCTGCGCCCATCGAGTCCTTGAGGATCTCGGTCTTGAGCAGGAACGCCCCGGTAGTGGCGACCTCGGCGCCGGCGGGGACGCCCGCAAGCACCTCCACCTCGTTCCCGACCTGGGCTCCTAGCTCGACCGCGATGGGCTTGAACTCCGCGGCGCCGGTCTTGAGGAACACGAGGGGCCTGCCCTCGGCCCGCTGGATGGCATCCCGCGGCACCAGCAGGCCGCTGCGTGTTCCAGTGACCTCGATTCGCGCTCGGACGAACAAGCCGGCCCGCAAAGAACCGCCCTTGTTCGGCAGGTCGACTCGCGCGCGCACGGTGCGGGTGCTGGCGTCGACCGAGGCTCCCATGCGGCTGATGGTCCCTTCACGGACCTCTCCCCGGAGGCCGTCGAGCCTGAGAGTCACCTTCTGGCCCGGGCGCACGGAGGCCGCGACGTCCTCGGGGACGTCGAGGATCGCCCACATGCTCGAGAGGTCCGCCACCTCGACGAGTGGTGACTCGGCGGACATGCTCCTGCCGGCGACCGCCTCGCGCGCGACGACCGTCCCGTCGAAGGGCGCGGCGACGACGTAGCGGCCCCCCTCACCGGACGTCCCCGCGCCGGCAGCCCCGAGTGACGCCCGGGCCGCGTCGAGCTCGGCCTGCGCCGCCGCGACCTCGGTCCTGGCGGCCTCGACGCTCTTCCTGGAGCTGATGCCGCTTTCGAGGAGCGCCTGCTCGCGCCCGAGGGTCGCCTGCGCGGCGTCGAGCCGCGCCTTGGCGGCGGCGAGCTTGGCTTGCTGCTCGCCGACGCCGCTCGAGGCGAGGACCACGAGCGGCTGGCCCTTCTTCACCTCGTCGCCGATGTCGACCTTGACCTCGAGGACGAGCGCCTCGCCGCGCGCGGAGAGCTTCGCGTAGCGATTCTGGTTGAACTGGATCTGCCCGACCACGTCGATGCCGGGTGCGAACGGCCTCGGCGCGACGACGGTGGTCTCGATGCCGGCCAACCTGGCCTTGTCGGGCGAAGGGAGCTTCACGATGGTCCCGGGAGGCGGATAGACGGGCAGAGCATGGCCGGCGGCCTTCACGCGCTCGGGGTGGCAGATCGGGCACACCGACTCCGGGAACCCATGCTCGCGGCAGAAATCGCCTGCCTCGATGAACTTGGCGATGAGCTCGGGCTTGCACTTGGTGCACCTGGCCTCGGGCACGCCGTGCTCGTTGCACCACGGCTCGGCGGGGACGCCCTGGGCAGCCTTGGCCGCGAACGTGAGGTTCGGATTGCACTTGAGGCACTGCGACTCCGGTACCCCGTGCTCGTTGCACCAGTCGCCCTTCGCCTTGAAGACCTCGGCGAGTTCAGGGTTGCAGCGCGTGCATAGCTCCGCGGGCACGCCGTGCTGGCAGAGCTTGGGTCCATCGGCGGAGGCGGCGGAGCCGCCAGCCGCCTGCGCCGCGCGCTCGGGGGCCAGGGCGGCGGATGCCTTCTCACCCTTGCAGCCCTCGCCCAGGAGCAAGAGCGCGAGCGCGGGAGCCAGGAGCGCCAACGAGACGCGCTTCATTTGATTCCCTCCTTCGCGAGCTCGGGCTTGCAGACGACGCACTGCGACTCGGGGCGCTTGTGCTCATCGCACCAGTCGCCCTTCGCCTTGAAGACGGCCTCGAGCTTCGGATTGCACCGCGTGCACAGGGCCTTCTTCACCCCGTGCTCGCACTTCTCGGCGGCGGGAGCGACCTGCGTCTGGGCGGAAGCCTCATTGCGTGAGCACGAAGCGCCGAAGACCGCGAGGACAGAGACAAGAACGAACGCTGACAGAATCCGCATGTGACCTCCGTCGCGACGCCTACGCGTCGCGAGTGAAAGGAAACCTGCCGCCATGGAGCCGACGGCCCTGACGCTGCGGGAGAGCGCGTGCCGGCCGAGGGGCGGGCACACTGCTCCCTGGATCGCCGAGCTAGGCCTTGGGAGGGTGGAACACGCCCTGAACGATGCCGGAGGAGAGCTGCTCGGAAGCATCCGAGCACAAGGGCGTGGGCTCGCCTGGAGGGACGGGAGCTTCGACGAGCGAGGGAACAACGGTGACGACCGTCTTGGCGCACGAGCCCGACGTGCACGTCGGCGGGCACTGCTTCCCGCCAACGGAGCCGGCGCAATCGGACGAGCAGTCCACCTCGCCGCCGACCGCCGCGAGAACGAACTGAGGCGCTCCGGAGGCCAGGAGCGCGAGCGCGACCACGGCCGCCGCTCGCACGACGGACGCCCTCGTGTGCCGGCGCCTCATCCTTCTTCACCTCGCTCGATGTGCTCGAGCGCGTCGGCGACGACGCGGGGGGCCCAGGTCCCGGATGCTCGGTAGTAGGCCAGCTTCCCCTCCATCCTGTAGGTCACCAGCCCTAGTCTTCGGAGGAGCTGGAGCTGGTGCGAGGTCGCGGCCATGGAGCGCTCCGCGATCCTCGAGAGATCGCAGACGCAGAGTTCCTGCTGGGTGAGCGCGAAGAAGATGCGGAAACGGGTCGGGTCCGAAAGCGCGGCGAAGAGGTCAGTGGCACGCTCGACGTGCGCGGCCGTCGGCATCGCGGCCCGGGCAGCGGCGACGCGCTTCTCGTCGACGAAGGACGTCTGGCACACGCCCTCCGTGTCGCGTGGGGAGGTGAGACGTCGTCGTGCGGCCTTCGATTCCATGCGTGTGCAAATGTAACAGCCGACGCTGGGGTGTCAACACCTTCGCTAGCGACAGGCGCGGGCCGCCACCCGACCGGGGCGTCACGTCGAGGTTCTCTCCTGGGCTGGCGAGCTTGCCGTTGACCGCTGAGAACCGAAGACTGCACCGATGGGCTCGAATAGTGCAGTTGACGCCGCGCCACCGGCGAGCTGACCGAATGAGATGACTGTCCTACTGTCTCTGCTGCTCGCAGCATTCCCGGGTGGGGCTGATTCCGCTCCAAAGGAGCTGACTGTCGCGGACGCGGTGGTGCAGGCCCTGCGCGAGAATCCGAACCTCGCTGCAGGGAGTGCCCAGGTGGACATGCGCAGGGCCCAGGCGCGTGCGCTTGCCCGCGCGGCGCTGCCGAAGCTCTCCGCGAGCATCCAGG
>CAZAIE010000016.1:0-18700 GCA_964485035.1 uncultured Myxococcaceae bacterium
CCCCGACGCACCCCGGCCCGCGCTTCCGGGTGCTGACCGACCGCGGCGAGGCGCGCGTGATGGGCACCTCGTTCGTGGTGGAGAAGCTTCCCCGCGGCGAGATGGAGGTCCGGGTGCTCTCCGGCCGCGTGGCGGTGGAGGACGCGGCCCACAGCGGGCGGCTCGAGGTGGTCGGCGGGCAGAAGACCCGGGTCGATCGCGACGCGCCGTCGCCGGTCCAGCCTTACGCAGGCGAGGACGCCGGCGAGTGGTCGCTGCTGGACCTGTTCAAGAAGATCGGCCGGGCCTTCCGCTCGCTCTTCGAGTAGCCCCCGCGGCGCAACCCCGCGTACCCCGTCCCGATTTCTGGAAACGGCGCACGTCCCACGACCAGGAACGACGCCCCGCTCCGGATGACCGGGGAAGGGACGAGGTTCCGGGCCGGCGTTTTCGCATAGCAACAATTGCTGTTGCGCGCCGCACAATTCCTAGTGTATAACCACCGTGTCGCATAGCAGCATCCCGGCCGGGGCCGGGCCCGAATCGCGCCGACCCGCCTCTCCCATCCACCAGACGCCCGCGCAGGGCGTCACACTGAAGGAGTGCCTCATGAAGCGCTTCCTGCTGCTGGTCCCGCTCGCCGTGGTCACGGCCTGCGACCCCGAGTCCAAACCCCTTCCCGGCGCCGATGCCGGCACCGTCGCCAACGCCTGCACGACGATCGTCGAGGAGAAGCTCGGCGTCTACGAGAGCAAGCTCGCGACCGAATATCCGATCGCCGACCTGGCGACGATGGCCGAGAAGCCTGCCGGCATCGCCATCGACAACACCAAGTACGCGGGCCACTACCGCGAGCTGGCCGACGGCCACCCGGGCTGCAAGCCCCGGACGGCGTACGACGGCAAGCTGTTCCTGAACACCCTGAACCAGGCCGAGGCCGCCGCGGGTGTCCCGGTGCAGGACACCGACTCCGCCAAGCCCGGCTACGTGCCCGGGTACAAGTGCGCCGCCAAGGAGTACTCGATGCCCACCGGCGTCTCGGTGGACAAGGCCAAGCCCATCGTGGTCCTGGTGCACGGCAACTCCTCCACGCCGAACTCCTGGGAGGAGTACAAGAACGACGCCCTCGCCGACGACGAGCCCACCCAGCCCGGGGTGCAGCTCGCGACCGCCTCCAAGTTCACCTTCACCCCCGAGACCACCGCCCGGGAGATGCTCGCCGCGAAGCTCGTGAAGCAGGGCTACCGCGTCATCGCCGTGGACTTCCGCACTGACGTCACCCTGACCTTGAAGGACGCCAACCTCGCCGCGGGCATCACCGACCCCGGATACGGCGACGCAGTCGGCAACATCGACCACGGCTGGGCGACCCCCATCCTCCAGTCGCTGGTGGGCGAGCTGATGAAGGCCAACCCCGACCAGCGCATCTCGCTGGTGGGCCACTCGCTGGGCTACACCGTCATCCAGGACACGCTGCGCCGGCTCTACAACGAGCACAAGGCGGGCAAGTTCACCGTCAACCCCTTCACCCGCGTCCGCCACGTGATCCTCGCCTCGGGCGCGGCCCACGGCGTCGCCAACGGCGCCTACAACTGCCTCACCTACAAGACCATGCGCGGCTCGGTGAACTGCGAGATGGGTGACCGCGGCGCCTGGACCGCCACCGCCTTCAACAAGCTGCTCAACGGCCCCGAGGACCTCTACTCCACCCCCTGCGCCGACGGCCAGTACGCCTACGGCAAGAAGGGCGAGTGCGGCGGCAACACCGTGAAGTACCTCACCATCACCATGAAGGACCCCGACTCCGGCGCGCTCCAGGACGAGTTCGTCAGCGTGGCCTCCTCGCGCCTGAACATGGACAAGGTGGAGAAGGACGCGAACGGGAAGATCACCAAGGTGGTCGACCCGGCCTGCGTCGAGAACCACCTCATCGAGCTGTCGGACTTCGACGCGTCCGGCTTCTTCATGGACCTCGCCAACCTGCAGGGCTTCCTGGCGAACCACTTCGGCTCCATCCGCGGCGAAGCGGGCATGAAGAAGATCACCGAGACCCTCGCGAAGTAGCCGTTGCACCGACCCCCGGGCGTCCGACTCCCTCCGGACGCCCGGGGTGTCGTTTCTCTCCCCTCCCTCGAGCGCTCCATGAACCCGACCCGACCCGTGGCCGCCGTCCTGGCCGCCGCCCTGCTCCTCGCCCCGGCCGTCACGCACGCCCAGGCCGCCGTGGGGCTCACCCCTGGCGTGGAGGCCGCGCAGGCCGCGCCGCCGCCGCCGTGGGCGTTGTACCACGACCCCGCGACCGGCACGTACGTGAAGCCCATCCTCGGCATCGCCGGCGGGCTGAACCTCGAGCTGCCACGCAACAAGCGCTCGGATGGCACTGCGGAGCCGCTCGAGCCGGTGATGACGACGCTCGCGCTCGCCATCTTCGGGGTCGAGGGCCGGCTGCGCGACTGGGCCACCCTGCACCTCGAGTTCCGCCGCGACGCCGGCAACTACGGCACCAGCGTGTGGGAGGGCACCATCTCCCTGACCGCGCTCGACAACTACCTGCGGCTCGAGCACTGGGGCTTCAAGCTCTCGGCGGGCATCATCAGCGACCCCGGGAGCGTCGACTTCTTCTCCGCGAACATCTCCGACCTCTTCATGTCCGACTCGATGAGCCGGACCCCGCTGCTCCTCGGCGGCTACAACCGCGGCCAGGGCCTGATGCTGCAGTACCAGTGGCGCTGGCTCACCGGCGGCGTCTTCTTCTCGGCGGGCAACCCGCTGGCCACCACCCTCAGTTACGGCTTCGGCGGCCTGGTGAGCCCGCTGGGCCAGCTCATCCAGGTGCCGGCCAAGGGCATGGAGGGCGGCAACCCCGTCCCCGGCTACGAGTTCGACGCGCTCAGCCCCTCGCTGGTGTTCAACAGCCAGTACGTCGAGGCGCGGGCCAACCTGCAGTTCCACTGGGTGAACCTGAACAACCGCCTCCAGGACGACGTGGGCCTCAAGGGCGAGCTCTACCGCTTCGGCCTCAAGGGCAAGCTGCTCGACAACCACATCCAGCCCTTCTTCAACCTCGCCTACCGCCGCAACAGCATGATCGAGCAGCGGACGATGGACTCGACCAAGGTGGACGGGCAGTCCTACCGCGCGCTGGTGATGTCCGGCGGCCTGGACCTGGCCTGGGGCGCGTTCGGCGTGGGAGCCAACTACGCCTACGTGCGCAGCAAGCAGGGCGGCCTGGATCTCGCCGAGCGCCACTTCCTGAACGTGGGCGCCACGTACTGGGTCATCGACCACGTCTCGGTCTCGCTGCGCTACGCGAAGCTCATGTCCTTCACCGCCGGCAACGTGGCCGACGGCGAGGTGGACAAGGACTCGCTGTTCTTCGTGCTGCGCCTGGTGATCTGACCCAGGCGCCGGCGTCACTGCTGCCGGGGCCCGGCGTCTGCCGGGCCCCTTTTCCACACCTGGACGCGGCCCACGCGTCGGAGCGCCCCATGAAGGCTTCCCACAAGGTCGGCCTCGCGCTGATCCTCTGCTACCTGGTCGCCTGGCTCGATCGCATGGCGATCAACATGACCATCCTCGCCATGGGCGAGGAGCTGAAGATCGGCCCGGACCGCGTGGGCTGGGTGCTCAGCGCCTTCTTCCTGGGCTACGCGCTCTTCCAGATTCCCGGCGGGGCCCTCGCCGACCGCATCGGGCCTCGCAAGGTCATCCTCGGCGCTCTGGCGTGGTGGTCGGTCTTCACGGCGCTCACCGGCGCCGCGACCTCGCTGGTGGGGATGCTGGTCATCCGCTTCTTCTTCGGCGTCGGTGAGGGCGTCTTCCCGGCGTCGGTGTGGAAGGTGCTGGGCGGGTGGTTCTCGCGCAAGAACCGCGCGACCGCGAACGCGCTCGTCATCTCCGCCATCGCGCTCGGGCCGGCGCTCACCCCGCTCATCCTCGCCCCCGTGCTCGACCGCTGGGGGTGGCGCGCCTGCTTCTACATGCTGGGCGTCTGCGGCGTCGTCTGCGTGCTCGTGGTCTGGCGGACGGTGGCCAACACCATCCGCGACGGCAAGGGCGTGAGCCCGGAGGAGCTCGAGGAGTACGAGGCCGACGCCCGCTCCGAGGCCGCCAACGCCGAGGGGACGCTGGAGAAGGCCGGGTTCGCGGACCTGCTGCGCACGCCCATCATCTGGGTGCTGTTCTTCATCGCCCTCATCGCCAACATCACCATGTACGGCTGGCTGACCTGGCTGCCCTCGTACCTGATGAAGGTGAAGGGGCTGGACCTGAAGAACACCGCGTTCGCCGCCTCGCTGCCGTTCATGTTCGCGACCATCGGCTGCATGGGCGGCGGGTGGATCTCGGACAAGTTCTTCCGCGGCAAGCGCAAGTACCTGGTCTTCGGCTGCCAGGTGGTGGGCGGCATCTGCCTCTACCTGTTCACGCAAGTGACGGACCGGACCACGTACATGGTCCTGCAGAGCATCGCGGGCTTCCTCCTGTTCATGGGCTCCGCGGCCATCTGGTCGCTCCCGATGATCCTGCTCCCGACGCGGGTGATGGGCGCGGGCTCGGGGTTCATCAACACCGGCGGACAAATCGGCGGGTTCATCACCAACATCGTCATCGGGTACGTCATCACCTGGCGCGGCGGGAACTACGCCGCGGGGTTCGAGGTGATGCTCGGCGCGCTCGCGGTGGCGGCCACCTTGGTGATCCTCGGGATCCGCGAGAAGAAGCCCATGGCGGCGGCTCCGGCGAACGGGTAGCGCGGGCATGTCCGACTACTGGAGGAGCGCATCAAAGGTGATGGTCGAGCGTCCGTCCAGGAACAGCACTTGGGTCGCGGAGCGACGGCCAGTTTCATGTCCAGGATCCTCGCCCGTATTGGGGTTCTCGCTTTCCCCGCATAGCGAACTTGAAATACGCAGAGTAAGCACCGTCCCGGCGCGAAGCACCATCACCCTGCGATCAAGTTGAAACTCAAATACGGTAGGCTGTCCCGGAGAAAGGAGCGGCTGTTCGACGTCGTTCAGCCGAAATCGGGCCCGAATGCCTCCCAGGGTCCCTTCGTCTAGCCCTGGACCCGTCGCGTCAAGCGTCGCCCAGAATTCAGTATCCAGCGCGCTACTGGACGCCAATAGTCTGACGCGGGGTCGGCCGACCAACGTAATGGGGCCCGCGACGGTGCCGTAGAATGTCAACGCTGCTGACGCTCCAGCGCACGCATCACTTATTGCTGGGTCGTAGGTGTAGGAATGAATCTGCGCCGACAGTTGCGGGCGCATTGGTCAAAGCACCCGCATTCGATTGGCCACTCGGAGAGAGGAACAGAGAAACAGGAGAAGTCGCGGGCGGCCACGCCGAAAAGGTACGCCAACTGTCAGCACTAGCGTCAAAGTACGCCACTCGAGGAAGATCAGCGAAAGACTCGGCGCGCCCGTCCAGGTAGCGAGCAAGGTAGCGGTCAATCATCTCATGCGCTGGGTTGCGCCGAACGGCAGGAGAGGAATAGGCCCCAGTAGCGTCCAGAACTGTCGCTCCGTGCCCCCAGCGCGAGTACACCAACCGCTGGAGAGGTCGGGCGCCCTCGCAGCCATCGCGCTGAGCAATTTCGAAGATCTCGCTTGGATCGTCGGCGTACTCCCTATGAGCCTGGACATGGATGGTGGGCACACAATACCCGGGCAGTTTTGTCCGCAAGCCTTGGGAGGACCAGAACGGATGGTGGGGCTGTCCGAATGCGTCGACCCGCTCCTTGTGCCAGGACAACGCATGGCCAAGCATCGCCTCAGGCAGTGTGTAGGCAGGCGAATGGTTGGTAACCAGACCGATGTAGGTCGACTGCGTCGCCGCGCCCTCGAATGCATTGGCGTACCACCCGAGCCCTCCGCCAAGCCCCAGCCCCCCTCGCCGGTTGGGCCAACCATCAAAGCCCGACAGCGGAGCACCGTCGGCCAGCGTCATGGCAACCCGCGGATTCGCTGCCGCCGCAGCAAGCGCGGTGAAGGCATCGTAGGAGGCCCCGATAGTTGCCACTCGGCCATTGCACCACGGCTGAGCCAGCACCCAATCGACCGCCTCCCCGCCGTCAAGGTATTCGTGGGAAAACGGGTAAAACTGACCAGCCGATCCCCCTCGGCCACGGATGTGCTGCACGGCGACTATGTAGCCGCGGTGGAGGAGGTATCCCAACCCGTACGGGTTGGTCGGCGAGGTCAAATCGTCGGGATAGGCGGTGCGAACAAGGAGAACGCTGCGTCTTTCAGCGACGCCCGGCGGGAAGTAGAGCTTGGTTGCAAAGCGAGTCCCGTCCCCCGCCATCATCGTCGCGGTGTGGTTGGTCCAGGCGCACTTCCCGACGGTGCAGATCATTCCTGTCCCGCACGCGGCTCCGTCTGGAACGACGGTGTGAACACACAAATCGTGCACGTCACAGACATCGGCAGTGCATGGGTCGCCATCGTCGGGGCAACTCGCCCCTTGCCCCAGTCCGGACCAGGAGGAGATAGCCGTCGCCGTCTCGCATCGCTGGCAGGGATTCATCGGGAGTGGCTCCCATCCTGATCACGCGGCCCTCAATTCCTTCACTCGGGCGGGCGGTGGTTGAAGCGTGAGTTCCATGGCCTCACTCCAGCGATCGCTCAACGCAAGCGCGCGGATCCGGATCAGTCGGTCCGCCGAGGCCTGCTTCCAGCGGCACCCGGACCGCTTCATCCTGACGGTCACCAGGCTCTTGCACGTGGCCTCGACCGCCCCGCTGCCGATGGGGAGGTTGCGTTGCCTGGCCGCGGCGAAGTCCATCCGGTCGGCGTTGTTCTCCAAGTACGTGATCGCGTCGTGAACGGGCGCTTCGTCCCCGACTCGGACGTGCTCCTTTCCCGACGCGCGGAGTTCCTCGAGGATGGCGACCCGCGCCGAACTGCGGTTGAGCAGCGCCATCCGCCAGCGGGCAACGAGCTCCCTCTTCTCATCCGCGGACACGACCACTGCAGCCGCGGCGGCGAGCTTCTCGACCAAGTGCCAGAAGTCGATCAGCCGCACGACGACACCGAACTCCTCGCCAGCGAAGGCGTCGTCGAGCCGTCGATGCATCTCGGGAGCCCCGTCGCTCAGCAGCGCGACTGGCAGTCCCTTCTTGGTCCCGCGCAACGCCAGAACGTCGCCAGCCATGCCGTTGACGATTTCGTCCGGGTCGCTGTCCGGCATGCATCCGTAGCGGATCGTGTGGAGCGCCCGGCCTTCCTGGTCGTGCAGGGTCACCGTGCCGCAGTACGCCATGCGGTAGACCCTCGCGATGAGGTTCTTCGGCGCGCCCTTGCGAGGTCTGCCGACCGGCCTGGGGCGCGTGCGCGGCTCCTCGACGGGGATGCTCACGCGGTCCAGTGCGGCGCTCACGCTCGCCAACTCGCCGGGCACGGCGAGGGCGTGAATGAGCGCCTCGTCGATCTCCTTCTCTCGACCGACGTAGAGCGCGGCTACTGCTTGGCCGACCCGCTCGAAGCTCGCCTTGGCGTACGGCAACCGGCCCAGTTCCTGGGCGGTGCGCACGGCCTCCCGCGCCGGCGACTGCTGCAGCAGGTGCGCCATCGCCCGTGCAGCCGATGGCAACCAGGTCCCTTCGACGGCACCGGCACGCAGCGCCACCAGATCGACGGCCGCACCGCCGCGCGCTGCCGACGGGCGGAACAGCGAGCGCGTCACCTCCACGTCGCCGACTCGAGTCCGGAACGTGGCAGGTCCGCGGAGCACCTGGGTGTGGCGCACGCCGTTGAGCTCCACGGCCGGCGCATCGACGTCCAAGGCAGTGAGTGCAACGACGTGCGCGGCGCGCTCCACCGCGGCGCTCTTCTCCTCGAGCCGCCTCTCGAAAGACTCGTAGCCGCAGCGCCCCGTTCGCTGCAGCGCCACTTGGGCAGTGATGGCAGCCACCATCTCGCGCATGGCCTCGCCTACTGCCTTGAGTTCCTCGGGGACCTCGACCACGATGTTCGCCACGGGGCATCCTTCCGTTGGTTCTCGCAAGCGAACGGTACAGGCTCTGCCCCGTGTTTGTTCCTCTCTCAGTGTGTCTGCCTCAAGAACCCAGCAATACCCAATGGTTGGCGCCTCACCCGGCTATCCGGGGAGAACGTTCAGGATGGGAGCCACTCCCGATTCATCGGGTTCGGAGCATCGGGGGGATAGGCGACCCCATCGATGACACAGCCGTCCGGCCTCCGTCACGTCGCCGCGAAGTCGCGCAGGCTACGCAACGTCACGGGCCCTACGTACGCAACTGTTGCTAGCGCTTCCATCGTCGCGAAGGGCCGATGAGCGACGATGTTGCGCGCCGCAGCACTGCCAATTTGTGCCCCCTGAACGAGTTCGTCCCTACTCGCATGATTGACGAATTCCAAGGTGGCAGTCATCTCGACGGCGCTGAATTCAATACCCTCGAAGACACCGCCACCACCTTCTCCCAACAGTTCTCTCGCGTATGCACACAGCCTGGAGACAGTCACAACCCCCGTGCCCGGCACCGCATCAAGTTCGGCAAAGGAATCATAGAGATCGTCGTCGACGGTGCCTCGCTTCCCGTCGGGGCCGTCGCGGTGGGAGATCAGGGACAGCGCGGTCTTCTGGGCGATCCCGGCCTGCTGAAGCCTCCCCACAGTGGTGGCCTCGTGATTGACCGCCTTGACGACCTGTACTTGTTGCGCAGAGGTGAGCCCCACGCCTCCTGCCTCCAGGTCACCTTCTCCTTCCGCACTGACCTCGACTGAGCATGCTGCGCCCCAGACCAATCCCAGCGCTATCACTCGCCGAACTCTCGACATCATCGCTACTCCCTAGAGCAACTCAGTTGGTTGCGAGCCAAGGCCACCCAAGATCGAGCGCCTACCTATCTTCGAAGGAGGAACGCCCTTGAACCGACCGCCCAAACCTCGTGCGCCGCGCCCCCGACCGCGGACAGCGGGTGGCTAGGGGCGTCTCGCTGCATCCAGGACGCTCCTTGCCAGTGCAGGACGATGCCGGAAGAACCCGAACTGTCGGTACCGACAATGAAAACGTCGCTGGCCGAGGTGCCCCACACAGAGCGAAGATTGAAGTTGGTGGGGCTCGGCACCACAGTCCAAGAGGTCCCCACGAGGCGAAGAATCAGGCCCTGATCGCCGACGATCCACACATCATTCGCGGAACTGCCCCAAACGGAGTTCAGAGACCGATAGGCCGTGGGGGCATCGTAGACATTCTGCCAAGAAGTACCGTTCCAGCGCAAAAGTGTTCCATTCGCTCCCACCGCCCAGATGTCGTTCGTACTGCTCCCCCACAGCGCATGAAGTGCAGCTGACGTGTTGCTCTGCACCTGCACGCCGTTCCTCAAGATGCGCCCGTCGACACCGACTGCCCAAACCTCGCTTGCTATCGCCCCCCAGACTCCGTTCAGTTGCTTGCTTGGATACCACTTTGGCAGCCACGCGGAGCCATCCCAGTGGCGCGCAATTCCCCCGTTCAAAGGGTCCCCACCGACCGCCCAGACATCGCTGGCCGAACTGCCCCACACATGCCTCAGCTGGGAATTCCCGATACCCGATGCCGGAACAACCTGCGCCCAGGCCGAGCCTTGCCAGCGCGCGATGTTGTCACCCACCGCCCAGACATCAGTGGCCGAGGATCCCCAGACAGAGTAGTGGCCATAGCCCAGAGGAAACTCGACAAAGCCGATGCAGGCGGCCTGCCAGCACCACCGCTGTGAGCAATCACCATCCAGGACGCAGCCCGCACCTAGGCCGCATTTGCTCCCGCAGGAACCACCGCAGTCAACATCGGTCTCGGTGCCGTTCTTGAACCCGTCCAGGCAACTGATACACCGCCCGCCAGAGCATTGTCCCGACTGACAGTCCCCAGGAACACCGCACACCTTGCCGTCCGCGCACTTTGTTGTACACGTCCCGCCACAGTCGACGTCGGTCTCGCTTCCGTTCTTGGCCCCGTCGCGACAGGAAATGCACCTCCCGCCGAAACACTGCGCAGACTGGCAGTCCCCTGGAGCCAGACAGAATCTTCCGTCAGCGCAGTTGGCCAGGCAGGCCCCACCACAGTCAATGTCCGTCTCGGTGCCGTTCTTTGCTCCGTCGAAGCAGGAAATACACCTCCCGCCGGAACACGCCCCAGACTGGCAGTCCCCAGGGGCCGCGCACAGCTTTCCATCCGGGCAGTTGGCCAAGCAGGTCCCGCCGCAGTCAGTGTCTGTCTCGGTGCCGTTCTTCGCTCCGTCGAAGCAGGAAATGCACCTCCCGCCGGAACACGCCCCAGACTGGCAGTCCCCAGGAACTACGCACACCTTTCCATCCGGGCAGTTGGCCAGACAGGAACCGCCGCAGTCGATGTCCGTCTCGGCGCCATTCTTCGCTCCGTCAAAGCAGGAAATGCACCTCCCGCCGGAACACGCCCCAGACTGGCAGTCCCCAGGAGCCACGCACAGCTTCCCGTCGGGACACTTGGCCGCACACGCACCGCCGCAGTCGACGTCCGTCTCGGTCCCGTTCCTCGCGCCATCAAGGCAACTGATGCACCGGCCGGCAGAGCATTGCCCTGACTGACAGTCACCCCCCACACCACACAACCTCCTGTCCGGACAGCGCGGGCACGCCATTGCTCCACCGCAGTCGACGTCACTCTCAAGCCCGTTGCGTACGCCGTCGCTGCAGGTCTGCCGACAGGTGCCGTCGTCACAGAGCCCCGAGCAGCAGTCCGACCAGACCGCGCAGAAGGAGTTGTTGTCCCGACAGGCCAAGCAGGACGATCCAATGCATGTGAGGCCTGGACAGCAGCCAGAGCCGCACGAGTCGCCCACTCCAGGACAAGAGGTGCAAAGACCATTGTTGCACGCCTTGCTGCAACAATCCTCGGGGCGAATACAAGTCGTGCCGCCAAGCGCGCACGCCCCAGCGTCGACCTCTGGAAAGTCTGCGCAGCGACCGTGGTCACAGAAGCCAGAGCAACAGTCGGTGTATTCTGCACATACTTCCCCATTGGGCCGACAGGCACTGCAATGCCCTTTGTAGCACGTCAGTCCGAAGCAGCAGTCGTCCTCGCAAAGACTCCCCTCGCCGACACACGGAGTGCAGATGCCGTTGTTGCACATCCTGCTACAGCAGTCCTCAAAGCTCTGGCAGGCGGCCCCTCCGGGTTGACAGGACCCAGCATCCAAAGGCGGGGCGGACTGGCACTGCCCAAGCGGGTCGCATCTCCCCGTCGCGCACTGTCCGCACGAGCCACCACACCCGTCGTCGCCACACACCTTGCCTGAGCAGGCAGCCTCACAGGCACACTGGCCCTCGACACACCGCTGTCCTCGAGAACAGGATCCGCACTGTCCTCCGCAACCATCGGGCCCGCAGACGAGCCCTGAGCACCGTGGCTCGCAGGTTTCGCACTTGCCCCCACGGCAGATCTGACCAGACGGACAGGTGCCACAGGCGCCGCCACAGCCGTCATCCCCGCACTGCCGACCAGAGCAATCTGGACGACAGCGCTCACACAAACCGGCGCCCTCCTCACAGAGATACCCACTGGGACACTCTCCGCAGTTGCCCCCACAGCCGTCGTCTCCACAGTACCGACCTTCGCACAGCGGTCGACAGGCCTCGCGACATCTTCCCGTCCTTGAGTCGCAAACCTCCCCCTCTCCGCAACAGAAGGTTCCGCAGCGAGTGGCGCAGCCTGCATCCATTGGCACCAGAGAGTCCGACGAGCAACCACCGACAACGGTCAGCACCGTCACTAACCCGCTGATCACCGCACTCCGCGGACCATTCCACATCGGCAACCTCCCAGAGATGTAACGAGCTCTTACCTCTCCTTTCGCGAGAAGAGCGGCTCGTGGCTATCGCTCCTCCCTTTCGCCCGGGCGTGTGCCCCTGGCCGCCCAAGCGCGCCATCGCTGCTGGAGTTGCAGACGCTCCTCGAGCGGAAACCGAACCTCGCCGCTCGGTTCCAACTCGACAGTCATCCCATTCCAAACGGAGCCACCAGTCGAGAACTCGAGACCCGCAATCCGAGTGAGCAGGACGTGAGCCGCCGCAAACCGCGCGGGGTCACCCACCGCCTCAAGCAGCGCAGGAATCGCTACTGGCCCCAACCGTAGCAGCTCGATAGCTGGCGCTCCGAGAGGAGTCGCGACCAGTCCGAAGGTCGTCCCGTCCCAGCGAACGTGGTCGTTGCGAAGCGCCGCCACGAGGTGACCAGCGAGTTCGGGGCCTTCACCTGCCCACCCCAGCACCACATACTGGCGCCAGGTCGGCTCCCAGCGCGCCTTCACACCCTGACGGCGCAGCTCCTGCAGCAGGCTCGCCTCGAACTGTGAACGCTTCGATCCGTTCAGCCGATCGAACACTTCGAGCGCGCTGACCGGTAGCACGTGGATCCGAACATCATTCGAAGCGACTCCAATGGCCCCCTCGTACCGAACCCGTACAGAGTAGCTACCGGGGCGCGAGAGATCGAACAGATCGCCGAGCACGATCGGACCCTCCAAGGTGTCGACGCCTCCAGGACCAATCCGCCAAGGGATGGCTTTGTCGCGTCCGCCCCTGGAGGCAAACGCGTCACGTCTGCGCTGCCCAAGAGCGGTCAGTGGCACCTCCTCGCCCGAGAAATGGCGAGCCTCCACCATGTGGTTCGGCCAGAACCCGGCGTGTTCGATCACGACCTCTGAAGGACCGTCATTGTGCACCTGGTAGAACAGCGCAACTGGCCCGCCCAGCGGCACTGCCGCAGACCCTCGAAGCGATAGATGGGCCCGAACGGACAGGGCCCCTGCGGCAGCGTTGACCACCGGGGAGCGAAGAAACAGCGCAAAGACCAGGACCGAGGGGGACAGGCGTAGCATGTGGGACCTCACGAACGGTTCCCTTGAGTGTTCCTCTGCGGGCGGGCAGGTGGTAACGCATCGGCATTTTCACAGCCCAGAAACCCTCGTGCGTATTCGCAACCGAACCCAGCCGATGAGCGGCTGCGGCAAAGGCCGCCCAGCAACAGCTCTTTCGTGGTTGCGAACCACCCAACCACGCCTGTTTGCACGGGAAACCGGAGCCACAGGCTCCCGCTGGACCTCTGTTTCCCAGATTGCAGTAGGCGCAGGAACCGACCTTGCGGAGGAGGAGATGACTCAGACTCAACCAACGGCGCGAGCCTGGATCGCACTGCTCGCCACTGTGTGCATCGACTGCTGCGCGTCTGCGCAGGCGCAAACGCCCCGAGGTGTTGGGCACACGCCGGCAGCCAGTTCCTCGCCATATGCAAAGGTGACTACATGGGCGAAGCCAGGTATCCCAGTTGACGAGTTCGCCCGACTCCAGGGCATCGAACCTGCCGATGTAGGCGAACAGTGGGTCCATGAAGAGCATGTGGAGGGCCTCGCGGGAATTTGGTTCGCCACCTTTGCCACAGGTCGGCTGTCCGTTTGCAGTTGGAGCGCGTCGTCGGCTCGCGGAAAGACGACAGAGAGGGCGTTCTGGGAGTACTTGTCCTCGACCCGCCGCATCATCGCGACCTACACCAAAGCTCTGGGAAAGCCCTGCCTCTTCTCGGAGTCGGCGAGGTACGTCCATCCGTCGCATCACCATGGGTACACGGTCCTTGCGGCAAGGTGGCGCGTGCCCAGCGCGAGTCTGCAGGTGGCCTTCCACTTCATGAACGGCAAGGGCGAAGACTGGTACTTGGTCGAGATTGAACTGCAACCGCCTGAGTACGCGTTTGAAGGCTCTATCCATGAACTCCGTGGCTGGCCAGACCCTCGCGGTGCTCAGTAGAGCGAGCTTGTCCAAGGTCCTCGAGACGGTCTGCAATGGAGCCAGACATGCGTACACGTGCACCGTTGATCAGGACAGGAATCGTCCTGTTGCTTTCGTTGGCCTCACCGGGAAATGCCGCGGAGCTCCACTGGTCCCTGAAGCCCTCGGGCAAGGAGTTTGAAAACCACGTTTCGGCCCACGTCACAGAGAAAGGGTACCGGCTTGACGGGCAAGCCATAACCCAGGAACTGGCCAGCTTTCGTCCCTTCGAAACCCACATGAAGGAAGGTCGGTGCTACATCCTGGTCGTTCGGCTCACGAACGGCGTCACCTCGCTTTCTGAGCGTGCGCAAGAAGGAATTGAGCTGGTCCGAAGAAGGAGGACGCCGAAGGGGCTTGAGTCGAAAAGCAGCACCAGCGCACACGGACCAGGATTTCTCGCTACTGCTGGGTGCGGGTGGTCCGCTCCGGAAGAGGTCGTGACCTGGGACTTGGTGGTCAGCGGCGAGCACGCCGCTAGGGAGGTGCACGACCTGGGGCAAGGCACCGTCGACATCCGGCTCTACAGCAAGCCCGCTGAGCCCACGCCCATCCCGACAAAGAGCGAGATCGAGGCGGCTCGCAAAGCATCCGATAGGTTCCGCAAAGAGCAGCATGAGAGGACCTGTACGAAGTGCCGTCAGGACCTGGTTGGCTGTCAAGCTGGCCTCTTCCGTGTGCCTGAAGGACGCTGTGATGTCTTCTTCCAGACCTGCCTTGAGAGCGTGCTGGGTCCGGGAGCGAAGTGTCCCTAGTAGGGACCGGAGCAAGGGTTGCTACCAGACTCGGGACTCGATGCGTTTCGCAGAGGAGACACGAAGACGCTTTCGCGCCTGTATTCCAAGTACTCGCCAATCGTTGCCCGGGCCTTGACACAAGGATGCACTATTCGCACCACAGGGCGGCCGCTTCGCGTGCGACTGGGCTCACAAGACCTCGAGATAGCCGTGCAAGACACGTTCGTTCGCGCGTTCTCCCAACACGCACGAGCGACGTACGATGGGGCGCGTCCGTTCGCGCCCTGGCTGCTGGCCATCGCCAAACACGCCATGCTCGACCTTCTGCGCTCCCACATCCACGACGAGACTCGGAATCGGGATACGGTTCGCGTGGAAGAGTTGGCCGAATCACTCCAAACTCCGGAGGCATCTCCGGAAGCGAACGTTCTGGCGTTGGAAGAACGTGGCCTTCTAGGCCAGTTCGTTGCCCACTTGCCTCAGAAGGAGCGCGACTTCGCGCAAACACGGTTTCTTGATGGATTGACGCAGAAGGACACCGCGACACTCCTCTCCCTAACGCGAGCCCAGGTGAGGCTCCGGGAGGCGCAGCTTCGCCGCGAACTCGCCCAGTGGCTTCGCCTGCTGGAGAGAAGGGGGAGCAACCGAAAGAGGTAGGACACCGCCAGAACGGCTGCCGGTGGTGTTGGCTTCCATTTTCACACCTTGGCGCCTTCCGCCGTTGTCTCCCCTGGAAGGTTCGGCGCAACCCAGAGAACCTGTCCTGGGTGCCACGGCGGAAAGGAATCCCAATGCGATGCCTCTCGGTCCTAATACTGGCGCTCTGTCTCCTTGGAGCGGGAGCACCTGCCAGGGCTGAACAACCATCCCTTGAGTCGCTCTACCGTCTCTCGGCAGGCACGTCGTGCCCAGCCTCCGTCGCTTTGGCGACCGGTACCGTGGCGGCATTCGACCTACTGCGGTGCGAGGCGAGCTACGGCTGGAGCCGAGGCAAGGAAGACGCGCTCGCGACGGCGCGGGCCAAGATCCGAGCAATCTTGAACGCAGGGGACGATGCCCCTGCTCAGCTGACCCGTGCGATCTATTGCCACCTTTGCTCGCTGCAACTGGCGGAGCAACGCAAGCACTACCCTGGAATGGCCATCACATGCTTCTGGCATCTGGGCCAACTTGACGATGCCAAACTCGCCGACGAGATCCGTGCCATCTCCCCCTCCGATCAAGCGACCGTCAAAGCCCATGTAGCCGCTGCACGGAAAACCATCACGGAGAAGACACTTGCGGCGTTCCCGAGGGAACAGGCGCCACGGGAGTGGGAGGTGTTCTACGAATTGCCAAGCCGTATTCTCAAGGAGTACCGAGTTCGAGCGTCGGCCAACGCCGCCGCCGTTCAGGTACTCGCCGAGTTCAACCAGAAACTACGCGCGGGTGAGTCAGCAGGGTGCAGCGGTCCGCTTCGACAGCGACTCCACGACCACATGAAGGGGCACGGAAGCTCACTCGCTGAAGCGACCGCCCGGATGACTGACCCGTTGGGCTACGCTCTCACCGAGACTCTTGCCAAGTGCCACTTCTACAACCAGCAGGAATTGCGGGCTGGAGCGCTCCTATCGTTCATCGACTCACGGCGCCGCCTCGTGCGTCTAGCGGAGCAGATTTGGTACACCCAGGTCGACGAGCTTTCCAAGGACCGCGAGAAGGCGGACAAGTACCCTCAACTCGTTGGCAGAAAGCTTTCGTCCGTGGAGCCTCAGGAACTCGGTACGCCTGAAGTGCTCGACGATTCGGCCGAGGCGAACTGGCGGTCCAAGGTCCGCGAGTTGCGAACATTTTCTACTCAGGAGGGGACGGTCCAGACAGTAGAGCGAACCCGGGACCGTGCCATCGTTCGGTTCAAGAAGGAGAAGGTGCCGCTTGTCGAAGAGACCTGTCGCGAAACAAACCGGATTGATCGCATCGACCGCGATGGCAAAGTTGTCTACAGACAGGACTGCATGAGAGCCATCAAGGGCACCACGCTCTCGAGCCCTGAGCCTGCAGCACTGGCACTCGATGACGCAGCGGCCATCGTACCCGGCAGCCATCTCAAGGTGGCCAGAAGAGATGGGGACGTTGCGGTATTGCTGTCAGGCCCGTCCTCGGACACCAGTGCCCGACTGAGCAGAATCGCTGACGTCATTATCGAGTGAAAGCGCAAGAGGAGTTCTAAGGCAGGCGAGGCCATTGATTGTGAGTGGAGCGACAGATGACGCGGGTGTTCGACAAGCTGTCCCTGACGGCGCTCACCTCAAAGTACCGCCAGGACCTCGACCGGGCGCCGGAGGCCGCCGACCAGCGGCTGACCCGGGAAGAGGTGGCGACGATGTGGGCGCGGGTCAAGAACAGGCCGAAAGCTGACCCAGAGCGCGAGGCAGTGCGCCAGGCCGCCATCGAACTTGGGGTGGTGCGCGGGAAGGCGACGACGGATCTGCTGTGCGACGACCTGACACGCTTGGAGTTGGACTGCCTCAGCCGTGATGCACGCTCCGCGGCGAAAGTGGTCGAGGAGCGCTTCGGGATCGCCGATCGGTTCGTCGCCCGTGGGGAGTTGACCGCCACCCTGCTCGGCCTGGAGGGTGCCGGGCTCTCAGCCCGCCAGCGAGGCCAGGTGGAGCGGATGGCGGAGCTACTGGGCGCGGGTCACGGGAGGCGGCTCGCCGGCCCGGTCGTCTTCGAGAGCGCGGAGGCGCTGGAGGTGGGGCTGGCCGGTGTCGCCCAAGTGAGCGGCCCAGTGACGGTCCGGCTCGCCGGGGTCGATGCTGCCGCGCTCGCCCGCGTGGCAGGGGCCCTGACCGGCGTAGAGGCCTCCGAGGGCATCCACCTCGTACTAGAGGGCTGCCGCACCGAGGACCTCTCGCCGCTCAAGAACCTCAGGGCGCTGCGCTCCCTCTACCTCGAGGGCCCCGGCGTGCAACAGCTCGAGCCGCTGCGCGGGCTGACCGGCCTGGAGTTCCTCTACCTGGCCAGCCCCAGCCTGCGCCAAGTCGCTCCCCTCGCCGGGCTCACCCGTCTGAAGACGCTCTACCTGTGCTCGCCCGAGGTCGCGGACCTCTCGGCGCTCTCCGGGATGTCCGGCATGCGCCGCCTCTATCTCGAGGGGCGCGGGGTGGAGGACCTCGCGCCGCTGGCCGGAATGAAGGAGCTCGGGTGGCTGTGCCTGGGCCAGACCGCGGCCCGCGATCTTGCTCCTCTCGCCGGGCTCTCCTCGCTGCGCACGCTCTACCTCAACCGAACGTTGGTGACCGACCTCGCGCCGCTCTCGGGCCTCAAGGACCTCGAGTTGCTCTCCCTGAGGCAGACCGGCGTCGCGGACCTTACCCCGCTCGCGGGGCTCAAGAAGCTCACCCAGCTCGACCTCGCCGACACCCCGCTCTCGGCCCGCTTCGACGTCGAGCAGCTCGCCGAGCTCCGCAAGCTCCAGGGACGGCTCGCCGAGGCCGACCCCGCCCTTCTGCGCGCGCTGGGCGGCGCCGAGGGCTTTGCCGAGTTGGGGGCGGTCGAGCAGCTGCAGCTGCTGCGCGTGCTCGGGCTGGGCGGCGCCCCCTTCGCCACGCCGGCACGCGCCAGCGTCTCGGAGCTGCTCGCCGCCGACACCTTCCGCGCGGCGAGTGCCGCCGGCCAGGCAACCCTCCTGCGTGGGCGACTCGAAGAGCAGCCGTGGCTTCCGGCCATCGTCGCCGAGCGGGTGGCGCTGTTGCCAGACGCATCGCCGGAGGACCTGGCGATTCACGGGCCCGAGCCGCTTGCCGCACACGCCTTTCGGAACGGGACCGTCGCGGCGACGCGCTACGAGGTCGTCCTCGCCACCGGGGAGCGGCTGGCGGTGCTCTTCCCAAAAGGGGATCTCGCCACCGACAACGAGGCCGCCCACCTGAAAGTGCTCGCCGAGGTCTTCGCCTCGCTGCCACCCGTCCTTCGCCAGCACCTCTCCACGCTCGAGGTGTCGCGCACCATGGGCAACACGCAGGGCTGGATGTCAGTGCGAGGCCTGGACACCGTCGACATCCAGGCCTCGGCAGACCTCCCCGGGCAGCTCACCGCTGACGGCTCGATGCGCCGAATGTTCCAGGCCGCGCTGGCGCATGAGACCGGGCACCTGCTCGGGATCGACGCCCTGGGGACGTTGAGCTGGGGCGACGACGG
>CAZAIE010000016.1:18800-20537 GCA_964485035.1 uncultured Myxococcaceae bacterium
CCGGGCACCTGCTCGGGATCGACGCCCTGGGGACGTTGAGCTGGGGCGACGACGGAGCGATGGTCTCGCGCTACTGTGCCCACCTCCCGGCCGACGACATGGCGGAGACCGTTGCGCTGTGGGCGGCAGTGCGAGGCACAGAGATGGAGCAGCAACTCCGAACACTCCTCCCGGAGCGGATGCGGCTGCTCGACCGGTTGTTGGGAGTCGTAGGTTGAGGCGGATGCTGCTCAGCCATGGCTTCATTCTTCTATTTTGGGGGTGCGCCTCGGTCATCTCGGGTAGTGACCATCTGGCCGAAGCAACCTGGAAGCGTACCAACACTCCTGGCTGCGTCGACGTCGGCATGGCTTCCGTGACGGAAGTAGCGAGTACGTCTCGGATCGACGCGTTGCGGCGGCTCGTGCATGGCGACTTCACCGCTTGGCGCGGATTGACAGGGTTCTCTCGGGCGACAGTTGAGGCAGCGCTGGGGCCGAGCCGAGGAGATCTGGTCGGCTTCCCCGGGGGAGTGCCCACGCCCTATCGGATCTACCGACCGGGGAACGCGTTGGACGTCTACGTGTGGTACGAAGACGATCGACCGGTCGCCTTGAGTCTGCACCGTGTCGTGCCAAGACCAGGGCTTGAACTCCAGATCGGTGAACCGGAGGCCCGCGAGCCATCGCGCATGCCGGGGTTCAACACACAGTGGATTTACGCATCGCGAGGCCTGACGTTGCATCTCGACGACGCGACCCAGGAGATCGCCTGGCTCTACGCCTATGCTCCAATGACCCTTGACGCCTACCGCGCTTCATGGCTGCACCGAGTGTCGATTCTGCGAGAGCCTGTGAGATGAGATGGGACCGACAACTTGCCGTACCCCACCGTCCGCAGCAGGGATGCCCTATGGATGTCGACGGAGTGCCACGGACAATCAATTGGCGGGAGCAATCTCCAAGCAGCCAATCATGAGGAAATCGAGCGATGCCGCGAAAACTGACGTTCCTTGTGACTCATCTGTGCGCAATAGGCATCGGCGTGCTTGGTACCCTTGTGACCATCCGTGAGCCAGGCACCGCGAGCAACACCCGCGCTGCCGTCCTGCGCGACCGAGACACATGTCTCAGCGACCGCGCCAAGCTCGAATCGGATTTGAAAGACCTGCAAGCAACGTGGGCCAAGACCAACAAGAAGTGGCTGGAATGCGTGGCTTCGGAAGGCAACCGGGCAAAGCCCTGAGGCCCCTGGCAGGGACGGATACGCGGCTGGTCTCGGTAGTCCGGGGAATGAACTACCGAGCCTCCCGGTGGCTATCGAGTCAGGCTAACCGGAACTGCCGGGCCAACAATTACCAGAATTGCCGAGAGCTCCTCCCATCGAATGCCTGGGTCAGCGCCAAGTACCGCCCAAGAGCAGCGCTCGCGAAGCCTACTAAGCACGGCACGAAGCTGCTCGACATCGAAACCTCCAGCCTTCCGCGCCGAGAAGCCGCACATTCCCCTGAGGCTCGTTGTCAAGCATTCACGCTCCAAACATCCGACAGTGAAGCCACACCCGTCCGAAGGGTTCTCAAACACCCGCCAATGCAGACCGTCCATCTTCGCAAGCACCTCGATGCCTTCACACGCCCGAGGCCGCGCAAGGTCCTGGAGCAGCGAGGGCACAGACGTGGGCGATGTTGATTCAGATTCCAGATAGGTAACCGCTGCACGGACACCGTCTGGCGCCAGGCGCGGTCTCTGGCCAGGATGC
>CAZAIE010000017.1:0-20527 GCA_964485035.1 uncultured Myxococcaceae bacterium
CTCCCGTCGCGCCGCGGCGCGGGGACCGGCTGTGGCGTCGGGGCGGGTGCGTTCCGGGCGGCGTCCTCCTCGGCCTTGATGCGGAAGTAGGCCTTGATGATCTCCATGGCCGCGGGGGCCGAGGCCGCGCCGCCGTGGCCGCCGTGCTCGTTGAGGACCACCACTGCGATCTCGGTCTGCTCCACGGGCGCGAAGGCGGTGAACCAGGCGTGGTCCCGCTGGAAGAACTCCATCTCCTGCAGCTTGAGGCGCCGCTCGCCGATGGCCACCACCTGCGCGGTCCCGGTCTTGCCGGCGATGAGCACGTCGAGGTCCTTGGGGCGCTTCCAGAAGGCGGTGCCGCCGGGCTCGTTCACCACGGCCTTGAGGCCGTCGATGACCGCCGGCAGGGTCTTGGGCTTGAGCTCGAGGCGGTTCACCACCACCGGCTCGATGGAGCGGACGAGGTGCCCCTCCCCGTCTTCGATGCGGCGGACCACCTGGGGCCGGTAGACGGTCCCGCCGTTGGAGATGGCGGCGTACACCATGGCGAGCTGGAGCGGCGAGACGTTGTTGTCTCCCTGCCCGATGGCGGTGTTCAGTGCCAGGCCCTTGGTGTAGCCGCCCGGGGTCACGCGGTTGTGGTACTCGACCGAGGGCACGATGCCCGCGGCCTCGGGGGAGAGGTCGAGCCCCGGGGGCCGGCCCAGCCCGAGCGCGCGGCCCACCTCGGCGATGGGGTCCACGCCCATGCGATCGCCCGCCTGGTAGAAGAACGTGTCGCAGCTCCACGAGAGCGCGTTGTGCAGGTCCACCACTCCGTGGCCGGACTCCTTGTGGCAGCGCCAGCGCCGCTTTCCGAGCGAGTAGCCGCCGTTGCAGAGCGCCGTGGAGCCCGGCCCGATGGTGCCGGTCTCGAGGGCGGCGATGGCCGTGACCACCTTGAAGGTCGAGCCGGGGTGGTAGTGCTGCTGCGCCACCCGGAAGATGAGCGGCTCGAGCGGGTCGTCGCTCAGGGCCTTCAGCTCCGCCCGGGTGATGCGCCCGGTCAGCTTGTTGGGGTCGTAGGCGGGCTTGCTCACCACAGCGAGCAAGAAGCCCGTGTTCACGTCCACCACTACCGCGGCCCCGGCGGTGATGCTCTCGAAGGCCTTCTCCGCGGCCTGCTGGAGCTGGAGGTTGAGCGAGAGGATGAGGTTGTTCCCCGACTGGGCTGGGTTGAGTCGGTCCACGTCCTTGAGCAGCGAGTCCGAGTTGGGGATCTTGCGGCCCTTGGCGTCCACCACCGCCTTGCGGGTGCCGTCGGTCCCCCGCAGCTCGGCCTCGAACTTGCGCTCCACCCCGCGGCGGCCGACGTAGTCGCCGAGGCGGTACCCGCGCACGCCCGCCTTCTCGAAAGCCTCCAGCTCCTCGCTGGAGGCCTCGTTCATGTACCCGAGCACGTGCGCGGCCAGGGCGCCGAAGCGGTAGTGCCGGTGCGGCGCGGCCACCACCTCGACCCCGGCGAGGTCCAGCTTGTTGGCCTCCAGGCGGTCGATGGAGTCGAGGTCCACGTCCACCTTCACCGTGAAGTCGCGGAACCGCTCCAGCTTGCGCGCCTTCTTGTACTGGTCGGTCACTCGCTGGACCTCGTCCGCGTCGAGGGAGAGGTAGGTGGCGAGCCTCGGGATGATCTCGGTGAGGCAGTAGCCCTTGGGGGCGCCTGCGGGCTGGCAGAACGCCGGGGTGAGCGTGACGTTATAGGAGGGGCGGCTGTCCACCAGGATGCGCCCGCGCTGGTCGAGGATCATCCCGCGGTCGGCGGGGACGCGGCTCTCCTTCACGAAGTTGTCGATGCTCTTCTCGTTGAACTCCTCCCCACGCTGGATCTGCAGGTGGTAGAGCCGCCCCACCAGCACCAGCACCCCCACGCAGGCCACGCAGGCCATGAGCACGAACCGGACCTGGAAGTCCCGTCCGCCTGTCTGCTTGCCGACGATCATCGGCACGGTGGCGTCCTCCTGGGCACGGCCCGCCTTCTACCTCAACAGGCCCGGGTCCGGCTTCTCGAACGCACCGTTGACTCGCCGGAAGAGCGGCCAGAGGAGCAGCGACACCCCCGCGGTCAGCCCTGCGCTCGCGGGGATGGCGGCGAGCATCGCCGGCCGCTGGTCGCCGGGGGCGGCCCCCACCAGGCACAGGCCCCACACCGTGAGGTTGTGGAGCGCGTCGAGCGGCGCGGCGACCGCCGCGAAGGCAAACGCACTGCGCGTCTCCACGAAGGGCGCCACCAGCCGCGCGAGCAGGAAGGTGAGCACCGCGGCGAAGACGTACAGGCCGCTGGGCTGGCCCGAGAGCACGTCCACCACGTAGCCAGTCACGGCTGCGCCGAAGGCCCCCTCGAGGGTGTGGCAGCGCAGCGCGAAGAAGAGGATCGCTGCGACCCCCACGTCGAAGCGCGCGACCGAGAGTCCGAGCGGACGCAGCAGCGCGGTCTCCACTGCGAGGAGCAGGACGGTACCCGCCAGCAGGGCTGCGAGCTTCACGACCGCCTCACCGTCTGGGCAGCGACGCCTCGGGGAGGTCCTCGCGGCCGGGCAGGCCCATGAGCACGAAGACCTCTTCGATCCGGGCGACGTTGGCGGCGGGGGTAACCTCCGCCGAGAGGAACATGCCGTGGTTGGGGCGGACCACGTTGATCACCCGGCCCACCACGAGACCCTTGGGGAAGACGTCGTCGGTCCCCGCGGTGACGAGGATGTCCCCGTCCTCGATGTCGTCGGTGCGCAGGGCCTGGACCAGTGCCGGCTTGGCCCGTGCGCCCTGGCCCATTACCTTGGCTCGCGCGCGGGACCGCTGCACCCGCACCGGGACCGCAAAGTTGGAGTCGGAGACCAGGAGCACGTCGGCGCTGTGGAGCCCGGCGCCCAGGACGCGGCCGACGACGCCCTCGGAGGAAGCCACCGACATGCCCTTCGAGACCCCATCGGCCGTCCCCTTGCCGATCTTGATGGTGAGCAGGTTGGTGACCGGTCCCTCGCCGATGATGGGCGCCGTGAGCACCGGCGTCGGTGCGTTCTCGGCGAAGCCGATCATCTTGCGCAGGCGCTCGTTCTCCGACCGGGCCTCGGTCAGCCGGGCCAGCTCCTCACGCAGCTGGAGGTTCTCCTTCAGGAGCAGGAGGTTCTGCTCGTGGGCGCCGCGCAGCCCGAAGTAGGCGTCCCAGCGCGAGACCGCCCCGCTGAGCACCCGGCTCACGACGCGCTCGACGGGCGAGGTGATGGAGATGACCGCCCGGTCGACCGGATTCAGGTCCCGGCCGCGCTTGGCGTGGGCGATGTAGGTGATGAGCGGCAGGAGGAGCAACACGCCGATGGCGAAGAGCTCCCGGTACCGCTTGATGAATGACAGCACGTCAGCACGCCTGCTTCGGGCCGGGAGACTGCAGGACCCCGGACCCGCTCGCTGCGCTGGATCTCCGAGGCCCCAACTGCGCTCTCGGGCACCTTGCGCAAGGCACTTATTTCACTTGCATTTTCACCAGTGCATCTCTAGGGTGTCAAGCTTTCTTAGGGCAGGGTGGCCCAAAATTCCACAAAGGCCACGGCAGGTTCGGCCCGGTTCCTGGGGCCTCGAAGGAGTCGCGTCTCATGCTCGACACGCTGCGGCAGCACTCGAAGTCCGCGCTGATCTACGTCTTTTTCGCGATCATCATCGTGGTGTTCGTCTTCTCGTTCGGACCGGGCTCCAGCGGGTGCCAGGGTCGGTCCGGCTCGGTGGAGACGTTCGCGGCCAAGGTGAACGGCGAGACCATCACCTACCAGGACTTCATGGCCCTGTACTCGCGGATGTTCCGCGACTACCAGAACCGCGGGGGTGGCCAGTTCAACGAGGAGATGGCCCGGGCGATCAAGCTGAAGGATCGCGTCCTTGACCAGATGATCGACAAGGAGCTGCTGGCCCAGGCCGCGCTCAAGAGCGGTGTGGCGGTCTCCGACAAGGAGCTGGCCGAGTCGCTGCGCAAGACCTTCGCGCCGGACGGCAAGTTCGACGAGAAGGCCTACCGGCAGATCCTCGAGTACCAGCTCAACACCACCACCTGGCAGTTCGAGGAGCAGGAGCGCCGCCGCCTGGCCGCGCAGAAGATGATCGCCTCGGTGGCGGCTTCCGCGAAGGTCTCGGACGAGGAGGTCCGCGCCGAGTACTCCCGTGAGAAGGAGAAGCTGGACGTCACCTACGTCCGCTTCGCTCCGGCGTCGTTCAAGGCCGAGGTCCCGCGTCCGGACGACGCGGCCGCCGAGGCCTACGCCAAGGCCAACCCCGCCAAGATTGAGCAGGCCTACAAGGCCAACCAGGCCCGGTTCACCAAGCCGGAGCGCGTTCGCGCCAGCCACATCCTCATCAAGCTCGACGAGAAGGCCACCGACGCCCAGGCCGACGAGGCCAAGAAGAAGATCCTCGAGGTGAAGGCGAAGATCGTCGCAGGCGCGGACTTCGCGACCGAGGCCAAGGCCATCAGCGAGGACCCGGGCAGCAAGGAGAGCGGCGGCGACCTCGGCGCGTTCGGCCGCGGCTCCATGGTGCCGCCCTTCGAGCAGGCCGCCTTCGCCCTCAAGGCGGGCGAACTCTCCGAGCCCGTCCGCACCAAGTTCGGCTACCACCTCATCAAGGTGGCCGAGGTGCTGCCCGCCGAGAACAAGTCGCTCGAGGCCGCTTCGAAGGAGTTGGCGATCGAGGCGATCATCGAGGAGGGCGCCAAGGCTCTCGCGCAGAAGAAGGCCGACGAGACGCTGGCCCAGGCCAAGGAAGGCAAGAAGCTCGAGGAGATCTGGCCGCCCGAGGAGAAGAAGGAGCCGCAGCAGCCGGGCATGCTCCGCTTCGACGTGGGCGGCGCCAAGCCTGCCGCCGCAGTGACCGGGCCCTTCTCGCCCGCGAACGACTACATCCCGCAGATCGGCGTGGACGCGGCGCTCTCCCGCGCGCTCCTCTCCCTCGACGAGAAGAAGCCGCTGGTGGAGAAGGCCTACGAGGTCAACGGCAGCTTCTACGTGGTGGCGCTCAAGGCCCACGAGCGGGCGGACTTCAAGGAGCTCGAGGCCAAGATGGACGAGTACCGGGAGAAGGCCCGCCAGAAGAAGGTGAACGAGGGCCTGGAGTCCTTCCTCAAGGGCCTCAAGGACCAGGCGAAGATCGAGAAGAACGACGCGCTGCTCTACGGCTCGGCGCCCGCCGGTGCCGTGGCCTTCGACGGGTAGCGGTCAGCCTCCTTCGCTCGTTTCAAAAAACCGACGCCCGGTCTCTCGCGAGGCCGGGCGTCGTGCTGTCTGCGTCCCTGGAAACTGCGATCTCAGGGGCCTGGCGGAGGTGGGCCCTCTGGAGGCTGAGGAGGCGGGCCGAACCCTGGCGGTCCGTGCGGCGGCGGCGGCAGGTGTCGAGGCCGCTCCGCGAGCCGCTTCTTCTGCTCGGGCGTGAGGAGGGCGCCCAGCTCCTGGTCGATCTGGTCCTGGATCGCCTGCACCCTGGGCCGGGTCTCCGCGACGATCGCGTCCAGCGCGGGACGGTGCTTCTCCATGATCGCGTGGGCCTGTCGCCGCTGCTCCGGCGTGAGTTCCAGGTGTCGGAAGGGGTCGTGCGGCCCGAAGCCCGGGCGCTGGGGCGCAGCCAGTCGCACCAGCCCCGCGCCAGCGAAGCCCCCGACCACGAACATCGCCGCCAGCAGCAGCGCGGCGCGCAGCCGCAATCTGCCCAGTTCCTGGCTCATGGCGTCCTCCCCAGCGAGGCGAGCACCTCGGCCGCCGAGGCCGGGCCGCCCTCGGTGTGCCAGGTGAGCAGCGCCGCCCCCGGGTCGCTCGCGGACTCGGAGGTGGTGGCGAGGAGCTGCGGCGCCCAGGCTGCGAGCGCCAGCCCCGCGGCCAGGGCCAGCGAGGCCTTCCCCACTGTCCAGAGCGGGTCGCGCCGCGATCGCACTGCGCGTCCGGAGACGTCGCGGACCAGGCGCTCGAAGCGCAGCTGGTCGCGCGTGGGGTCCAGGGCGGAGAGGTCGAGCTTCGTCTCATCGTCGTTCATGGAGCACCTCCTTCTCCTCCTCCAGCTCCACGCGCATCACCTTGCGGGCCTGGAAGAGGTGCTGCCGGGACATCACTTCGGAGATCCCGAGGGCCTGGGCTATCTCGGCGTGGGTCCATCCGTCGAGGTCGTGCAGCAGGACGACCTCGCGCTGGGGCGGGGTGATCCGCTGCAGCGCCGCGACCAGCCGGTCCCTCAGCCCGGCGTCGGGGGCGGGCGGCGCCTGTTCCTCTTCCGCCGCGAGGTCGTCGGCGCTGCGCGCGCGCACCCTCTTCGACTCCAGGGCGTTGAGCGCACGGTTGCGGACGATCTGCAGGAGCCACCCCGCGAACCGCTCCGGCTCCCGGCATCCGTCCAGCCGCTCGAATGCCGCCAGGAACGCATCTTGCGCCACGTCCTCCGCGTCCGCCGGGCTGGCCAGGACCGCGAGCGCCACGGAGTACGCGGCACGGAAGTGGCGGCGCACCAGCTCCTCGAAGGCCCTGGCCTCCCCTTGTCTGGCTTGCCCGACGAGGGCTGCGGTGGCTGCGGAGTCCATCCGTCGTTCCTGCATCTCCAGACAGGCCCAGGCTCCGGTCTGTTAGCGCCCTCCAGATGGGCGTTCCGGGTCGCCTGCAACCCCTTGGAAACCAGGGGGCCTCTAGGGTAGCTTGCCGCCACTTCCAGCGCCCGCAGTCCCGCGAGGCGCCTGTGAAACGGAGGTAGTGATGAGCCAGATCGTTCGAGTGACCGGGCGTGAGATTCTCGACTCTCGTGGCAACCCCACCGTGGAGGCCGAGGTCGAGCTGGAGAGCGGGTTCGTGGGGATGGGCGCGGTCCCGAGCGGTGCGTCGACCGGCGAGAACGAGGCGCTCGAACTCCGGGACGGCGACAAGGCCCGCTACCTGGGCAAGGGCACCCTCAAGGCGGTGGCCAACATCAACGGCCCGCTCGCCAAGGTCGTCCTGGGAATGGAGGCCCTCGACCTCGCCAAGCTGGACAAGGCGATGATCGACGCCGATGGCACGCCCACCAAGGCCAAGATGGGCGCCAACGCCATCCTCGCCATCTCCATGGCCGCTGCGCGCGCGGGCGCGGCCGAGACCGGCCAGCCCCTGTACCGCTACCTCGGCGGCACCGGCGCGGTGACCCTGCCCGTCCCGATGATGAACATCATCAATGGCGGCGCCCACGCCGACAACGTCCTCGACTTCCAGGAGTTCATGGTGATGCCCGTGGGCGCGCCGAACTTCCGCGAGGCGCTGCGCTGGGGCACCGAGACCTTCCACGCCCTCAAGAGCCTGCTCAAGAAGGCCGGCCTGCCCACGGCCGTCGGCGACGAGGGCGGCTTCGCCCCGAACCTCAAGAGCCACGAGGAGGCGATCGAGTACATCCTCAAGGCCATCGAGAGCGCGGGCTACAAGCCCGGCAGCCAGATCGCCATCGCCCTCGACCCCGCGGCCAGCGAGTTCTTCGCGGACGGCCACTACGTCAACAAGAAGGGCGACAAGTCCAAGAAGACCAGCGACGAGATGGTCGAGTACTGGGCGAGCTGGGTGGAGAAGTACCCCATCGTCTCCATCGAGGACGGCATGTCCGAGGCCGACTGGGCGGGCTGGAAGAAGCTCACCGACAAGATCGGCCACAAGACCCAGCTCGTGGGCGACGACCTCTTCGTCACCAATGTGAAGTTCCTCAAGAAGGGCATCGACGAGGCCACGGCGAACGCCATCCTCATCAAGCTGAACCAGATCGGCTCGGTGTCCGAGACGCTCGCAGCCATCAACATGGCCCGCGACGCCGGCTACCGCTCCATCTCCTCGCACCGCTCCGGCGAGACCGAGGACTCCTTCATCGCCGACCTCGCCGTCGCCACCAACTGCGGCCAGATCAAGACCGGCTCGGCCTCTCGCTCGGACCGCATCGCCAAGTACAACCGGCTGCTCCGCATCGAGGAGGAGCTGGGCTCGTCCGCGCGCTTCGGCACGGTGGGCCGCATGAAGAAGTAGCTCCACGGAAGCGAACGCTTCATCCGCCGGCCGTCCTGGGTGACCAGGGCGGCCGGTGTGCTGTCGGGGCCCGGCTTCGTCACGGTTGAGCGGGTGGAACCCCGGCGTGTATGAATGCGGGTCCATCGACGTCCTGGGGGGCATATGCCGGAGCCGAGTGCCATCTGTCCCGCGTGCGGACACCACGACGAGGCCTCGGCTGTCGGGCGCCGCTGTCCGAAGGATGGCCTGGCGCTGGTCGACTCGGCCGAGGTGAAGCCCGGGACGAGGGACGCCTTCCTCGGCAGGGTGATGGCGGGCAAGTACCCCATCGTCGGCCGGATCGGCGCGGGGGTGATGGGCTCGGTCTACCGCGCGCTCCAGGAGCCAGTCGGGCGCGAGGTGGCGATCAAGGTCATCAAGACCGCCAAGGAAGGCGAGCCGGACTACGCCCAGGACGAGGCGCTGCGCGAGCGCTTCGTGCGCGAAGCGAAGATCGTCGCGCGGCTCTCCCACCCGGCCACCGTGACCCTCCACGACTACGGGGTGGAGCCCGACGGCACGCTCTACATGGTGCTCGAGCTGGTGAAGGGGAAGACCCTCGCCAAGGTCCTCGCCGCCGAGCGCTGGATGGCCCCGGGCCGCGCGGTGGCGCTCGTCTACCAGGTGCTGCAGTCGCTGGCCGAGGCCCACGCGCAGGGGCTGGTCCACCGCGACCTGAAGCCCGCGAACATCATGGTGGTGCGGGGGCCCTTCGACGAGGAGCTGGTGAAGGTCCTGGACTTCGGCGTCGCGCGCGCCGACTCGCGCGACCTGGAGGGACGGCACCAGACCATGGCCGGCACCCTCATCGGCTCGCCCCGGTACATGTCGCCCGAGCAGGCGCGTGGGGAGACCGCGACTGCGGCCAGCGACCTCTACAGCGTGGGGACCATCCTCTACGAGCTGCTGTGCGGGACGGCGCCCTTCCCTGCGAAGGACCCGATGGACGCGCTGCTCGCCCAGATCGAGAGCCCGGTGCCTCCCCTGCCTCCCGAGTTCGGAGTCCCAGCGGCGCTCGAGGCAGCGGTGCGCAAGTCGCTGGAGAAGAGCCCGGCGCTGCGGTTCGGGACCGCGCTGGAGATGGCCAAGGCGCTCATGGAGGCCCGGTCGGAGGGCCTCGAGGGGAAGGCTGGGGAGGTGAAGGGCAAGCAGACGTTGATTCTCGCGCCGTCCAGCACTGCCCGGGTTGCGGACCCCGAGAGCATCGCGCCGGCGGTCTCCACCGCCTTGCCCCCCAGCCGCGCTTCGGCTCCCGCACCGGTCACCGCCCCCATCCTGCTCACGGCTCCGGCTCCCAAGCCCATCCCGTTGTCGGACCTGGCGCCGGAACCCGAGGGCGAGGAGGAGTTCGAGCAGCCCGACGCCGAAGAGGACGCGGCCGGGCAGGTCTCCGCGCGGTCCTCCCTCCCGGTCATCCTCGGGGGTGTCGCGTGTGCGCTCGCGCTGGTTGCGGGCGGCGCGCTCTACCTGTCGCGCAGCCGCTCGGTCACCCCGCCGGTGAACCAGCTCATCCCTGACCCGGAGCCCGCCCATGCCGAGCCGTCTCCCCCGGTGGTGATCCCCCCGCAGCCGGACTTCGACCCCAAGCCGTCCCAGCCGGTCGAGCCGCCGGTGCGGATCGTGGCGCCGGTCGATCCGCCGGGGCCTGGGGTGGAAGCGCCCAAGCCGGTCCCCGAGCCCAGACCGCGCCCCACACCTCCCCCGTTGCTTCCCAAGGAAGGTCGCCTGGACGTCTCGTGTATCCCCGGCTGTCGGGTCTACGTCGATGGCGTCTTCCGGGGGGACGCCCCAGTGCGAGGGCTCGTGTTGTCGGCGGGCAAGCACCTGCTCTGGGCGAAGGATCCCCAGTCGGGAGGGAAGTTGCAGCGCGAGGTCGTGATCGTCGCGGGGCGCCGGACCGCCGAGTCGCTCGAGTTCTGAGCTCACCCAAGACACATGCGGCCGCCCCGGGGGAGGAGCGGCCGCACGGTGGGACGTGGGTAGAGCGGGAGGGGACGCGACGGACCGCATCCGGGCGCGCAGGCCGTTCGCCGGAGAGTCCGGCCGAACGCCAACGTCGCTCGGACTCTGGCGTTCGCCAGAGCCCCACGGCGAACCTCGGGGGACCCAACCCCGCGCTCGCACTGCGGGAGGCAGTCGGAGTCGCCTGACCAGGGCGACTTCCCGTCCCGTGCCGCTGCCTGGGACGGCCGTCCGCCTCGCGCTCTACCTCTTCCACGTCCGCTTCTCTGTTCGTCCTTCGGCCTGTCGAGGACCTCCTCTGGCTTGGTTGGACTGCACGGGTGTGATGCCGCCGGCCCTCGACTCGTTGCGGGCTGCTCGCGGCCGCCCCCATGCGGGACCGGGCAGCGGGGCGTGGTAGCGTCGCGCCGATGCTCCACCTCGCGGTCTCGGTGCTCTCGCTCGGCTTCCTGGTGCTCCTGCACGAGGCGGGGCACTTCCTCGTGGCGAGGGCGTGCCGGATGCGGGTGGAGGTCTTCTCCGTCGGCTTCGGGCCGGCGCTGCTGAGCTACCGGGGCAAGCAGACCGAGTACCGGCTCTCGATGGTCCCGCTGGGGGGCTACGTCCGCATCGCCGGGATGTCGTACGCCGACTTCCCCCCTGACGACCCGGCGGGGTTCCACGCCCGTCCCGCCTGGCAGCGGGCGCTGGTGCTGGTCGCGGGCCCGGCGCTGAACTGGGTCTTCGCCTTCGTCCTGCTGACCACTCTCTACGTGGTGGGCTTCCGGGTCGGCACGGGACAGCCGGTCATCGCCGAGGTGCGCGGGCGGGCCGCCGCCGCCGCAGGCCTGCTGCCGGGAGACCGGGTGCTCGAGGTGGACGGGGAGGTCGTCTCCTCGTGGGGCGAGCTGACCCGGGCGCTCGGCGTCCATCGGGGGACGCCGGCCGAGCTCACCGTGCTGCGCAACGACGTACAACTCGCGCTCGTCGCGCGGCCTGGGACCGACGGCCGGCTGGGGATCACTCCCGAGAGCCGCATCCTGCAGTTCCCGTTCGGCGAGTCCGTCCAGCTCGCGGCGGGGAAGACCACGGAGCTGGTGGCGGGGATGCTGGGGATGCTGCGCGACGGGCTGCTGGGGCGCAGCGCGGTGGAGCTGATCGGCCCGGTGGGCATCGTGACCGAGACGGTGGAGGCGGTGCGCAAGGACTTCCTCGCCCTCTTCCTCATCCTGGTGCAGATCTCGCTCGCGCTCGCGGTGATGAACCTGCTGCCGCTGCCCGCCCTGGACGGCGGCCGGCTGGCCTTCGTCCTCGTCGGGGCGCTGCGTCGCCGGCCCCTCGACCTCAGGGTGGAGACGGTGGTGCATGCGCTCGGGGTGCTGGTCCTCCTCGGGGTCGTGGCCGTCGTGTCCTTCACGGAGTTGCGCACCGCCCTGCAGCGGCCCGAGCCGGCTGTGGACGCGGGCGGCGAGGCGCCAGCGACCGCGGGGGCCCTCTCCGACGTTCCCGACGCCTCGCTATCCGGCGACTCGGGAGCCTTGTAGCCTGCGGCGAATCTGGGAGCCCCGCCCGCCGTCCCACCGGGAAACGGGGAGCACGCACATGACCCTTCGAACCCTGCCCATCGCAGTCCTGCTGCTGGCGAGCCCGGCCTGGGCCGACCCTGCCCCCTCCGACGCCCCCGTCCAGCCGACGGCTGCGGCCGAGCCGGGAGCGGTGGCTCCGACCGCGGCTCCTGTCCCGGTGGATCGCCGCTGGAACGACGTCGCCCGCTACCTCGCCGGCTTGCCGCTGGACGAGGGGAGCGCGCTCTCCTTGCTGGCGAAGCGCCCCGAGTGGCGCTCGCACCAGCGCTGGTTCGACCGGACCTGGAAGGCCGAGGAGCAGCGGTTCCTCTCGAAGGTGCAGCCCTGGGCCAAGGAGGAGTTCGGGGCCGTCCAGGCCCTCGAGCGCCCGGTGTTCTACCCCTTCAGCGGGCCGGACCTGGTCACCGTCCTCGCGCTCTTCCCCAACGCGCGGCGCTACGTGCTCTTCGGGCTCGAGCCGGAGGGGGCGCTCCCCGAGGTGGCCCGCATCCCCCAGGCGCGCCTGAAGGACAACCTCGCGGTCCTGGAGACCTCCCTGAAGAGCATCCTCTCGCTGAGCTTCTTCCGGACCATCGACATGCGGGCGGACTTCCGGGCGGCGGAGCTCGACGGAACCTCTCCGCTTCTGCTGGCCTTCCTGGCCAGGTCCGGGCGCGAGGTTTTGGGTATCGAGCAGGTGCGGATGGGCGAGGGCGGCGAGCCGGAGGTCTACACGGGAAGGCTGAAGAAGGCGCCGGGCCTGGTGACCGGGGTGCGGGTGAGGTTCCGGGCGGCAGGAGGGGCGACGCAGGAGGTGCTGTACTGGTCGGTGGACATCTCCGACGACTCGTTGGGCAAGCTCGCTGGCTTCCAGAAGCACCTCGCCGCGCTCGGGCCGTGCACCACCTACGTCAAGTCCGCCTCCTACCTGATGCACAAGGACTACTTCTCCCGCATCCGCACCCTCATCATCGAGGCGAGCGCCTTTCTGCTCCAGGACGACTCCGGGATTCCGCTGCGTTTCTTGGCCACGGGCTTCAGCGTCCAGCCGTACGGCGTCTACGAGAAGCCCATCCGGATGTTCGGGAAGCACGGCCAGGCAGACCTGAAGGCGCTCTACCAGGACAAGGCCCGGGTGAAGCCGCTCTCGTTCGGCATCGGGTACGCGTGGCGGGTGGGGCAGTCGAACCTGCTGTCTGCGATCAAGGTGGCCCCGCCCGGCATGCCCTGAGGTCGCCCGGCGATGCGCTGACTGCTCCAAGTGCGGCTCGCTTGGGCGCAGAGCGCGAATCTCTCGGGCGCAGAGCGGGCCGGGCCGACACGACTCTTCGCCGCCCAGTCACAAGACCAGGCCCAGGCACCCCAGGCTGATCGGTTGAGACACCGAGGCCCGTCGCCGCGAGAGCGGGACGGGCCTCGGGGGCTTTCGGACTGGACGTTCGCTACTGGACGCAGACCACGGGCTTCGGGTAGCAGCCCCGGGTCCAGATGCAGTGCAGCTGACCTCCCGGGATGGCGTCGGAGCACCGCGAGACCACGCCCGCGGGATCGTTGGGGTCCATCACCGGGCACTCCCCGCCGCGCTGACCCGCGTTGTTGCACTTGCAGTACTTGATGGGCTGGTTGTCCTGGTCCTTGAGGCCAGTGTCGTAGCAGCGGGCTGCGTCACCGCACTGGGCCGCGTCCTTGCTGCAGTCCACGGGGAACTCGGTGCAGGCGTAGCCCTTGGGGCAGTTGCCCGCAGTCTCGCAGGCGTACATGCACCGTGTTCCCCGCTCGGCGTCGTTCTTGTCCGGTCCGAAATCGATGCACAGTGCGAAGTCCTTCTGCGAGGCGGGGGTCCCGGCCACTGCGCAGTCGGAGTGCTTCTCACAGGTGAGGCACCAGGGCGGCTTGGGGCTGGGGTAGCACTTGCCGTAGGAGCCGACGACCTGGCCGGTGAAGTCGGTGCAGGGGTCGGGCTTGCCGTCCTTGTCCCGGTCCTCGCCGCAGCAGAAGTGGTCGTAGGGGCAGAAGTTCACCGTGCCGCCCTGCTCGATGCAGTTCTTCTCCAGGCAGACGCCGGGGGTCCCGGGGGCGGGCTCTTCGCACTTGAAGCCCTCCTTGCAATCCCGGTAGGGCAGGGTGGTCATGGGATCCTTGCCGGTGCGGCAGTCGCAGGTGGAGGTCGCGGTCCCGCAGATGCACACTCCGGCATTCTTCCCCCCACGCTCGCAGTAGCCTGCGTAGGGGAAGTGCGGGTTGGTCTCGTCCATCACCGGGTTGGGGCACTCGACGTCGCTGATGCAGCCCGGCGGGCGGCAGCGCGGCTCGCTCTTCTTCTCGGGCCGGCACACGAAGTCGCCGCGGAGCGAGGTGCAGTCGGTGTCGACGGCGCAGGCCGGGCCGCAGCGGCCGGCGGCGAAGTTGGCGGAGACCGGGTCGAGGAACTGCGGGTCGACGTTGCAGACCTTGTCCGCGCGGCAGCCCACGGTCTGGTCCTTGTCGTAGTCGTACCAGCACAGGTCCTGGCACCGGCCGCGGACGGTGTCGCAGAGCGGGTGCTCGGGGGGGCAGTTTGCGTCGGTCTTGCAGCAGAGAAACTCGCCGTCCTTGCAGGAGGCAGTGGTTCCCTGCGGGGTGCAGTAGAGCTTGCTGTCGATGGTGAACGCCAGTCCACAGCCGCACTTGGGGGCAGAGTACGTTTCCAGGCAGACCTTTACCCCGTCGAGCTCGAGGCACTTGCCGGGCTCATGAAATGGGGTGCGGAAGAACAGCGGGTCAGTGCCGCACTGTTCGTCGGTGGTGCAGGGAGCGCACGGCGGGAGGCGGCGCTTGCAGGCGCCGTCCTTCGCGCCGGGAGCCTTGACGCAGCGGCAGCCAAGCCCGGTGCCGGTGTTGTCGCAGTAGGCCTTCGCGGGGTCGTTGTCGTCGAGGCAGTTGTCGGGAGTGTCGCAGGTGACCGCGGGCATGCAGGTGAAGGTCTCGCTGCAGCGCTCCAGTGGACCGCAGTCCTCGTCGTACGAGCAGGGCACCAGCACCGGGCCGGTGTCCGGTGTCCCTGCATCAGCGGGCACGATGACCACCTCCGCATCTGGGGGCATTGCTGTCGCGTCGGGGGGAATCGCTGCGTCGAGACCAGCCTCGACCGGCGGGGGCTTGTTGTTGCAGCTACCGCCCAAGCCGAGCACGGCGAGCGCGGTGACGCCCAGCGCGAGCAGCGCGCGGTTCGCATTGCGGGTCATGTTCGTCGTCCTCCGACCAGGCGCCAGGCCGCGCCACGGGGTGAAGTCCGAGGGATTATGCCCGACGTGCGAGGGGGGAGGAAGGACGCAGAGCGTTCTGGGGAAACACGAAGGCCGCAGGACCCGTCAACGGAACGGTCCCGCGGCCTTCGCCTTCTCCGCCCCGGAGAAAAGTCAGCGGGACAGGCGCCCCTCGACGGCCTTCCAGTCCACGTTCTGCAGGAATGCCTCGAGGTACTTCGCCCGCTCGGTCGGCTTGTAGTCCACGGTCCAGGCGTGCTCCCAGATGTCCAGCGCGAGGACGGGCTTGTAGCCGGCGAGGTTGCCGTTCTCGTGCATGGTCACCCAGCGGTTGGAGAGCCAGCCGTTGGTCGGGTCCTGCAGCGTGAGCACCCAGCCGATCCCGCGCATCTTGGCCATCGAGAGCAGCTCCTTCTTGTAGTTCTCGATGGAGCCGAAGTTGTCGGTGAGCGCCTTGGCGAGCGCGCCGCCGGAAGGGAGTTCCGTTCCGTTCGCGGTGAGGTTGTCGAAGTAGTACTCGTGCAGGACCATCCCGTTCTGCTCGAAGGGGAGGCGGCGGACCAGCTCGGCGCAGATGGGGGTCTCGCCCTGGCCCTTGGAGAACAGGTCGGCGACCTGCTCGCGCAGGAGGTTGGTGTTCTTCACGTACCCTTCGTAGAGCTTGAAGTGCTGCTCCATCTGCTGGTCGCTGATGCCCTTCAGTCCCTTGAGGTGGCCGAACTCCCGAACCTTGTAGGTGCGATCCATTTGTGTTCCTCCCGTTCTCGTAGGGTCCCGCTCGATGTCGCGGGTCAGAGGTGTATGCGTGAGCCGTGGAGGGCGCAACCGCTTCGCCCGTCAGCGACAATCAGATGCGATGCCCGCAGGGGCGTTGCCGGAAAAAGGAGCGGCGCCGCCAGGTGGCTGGCGGCGCCGCGGATGTCCAAAGAGACGGGCCTAGAAGCGGTTGCTGGAGATGCCCTTGTACTCGGTCCCGGCGGTGCGCAGGTTCTTCACGCAGCCAGCCGCGCAGCCCTTGCACTCGTACGCCCAGAACGAGCCCCAGCCATCGCCGGACTCGTAGATGACGATGTGGCCAGCGCCGTTCTGGTTGTAGACCAGGGCGTCGCCCTTGCCGAGCGAGCCGCGCGAGACGGCCTTCCACGCGGTGGTCTGGTTCGCGAAGTTGTAGGTGCTGTAGGGGTGCGAGTCGACCGCGAGGTCGGTGCTGCCGAGCGACCAGGCCTTCGCCGCGAGGCCGGAGCAGTCGCCGCCGTAGCTGCCGGAGTGGCTGCAGCTGGGGCAGTCACCGGAGCAGGAGCCCTTGTTCGACGAGGTGGAGCCGGAGGCGAGGAAGCGGCCGTGGCCCCACCAGTAGGAGAAGCCGACGCCGGCCTTCGCGCGGGTGATGGCAGTCTCGCGGGCGGTGTTCACGACCGGCGGGGAGGAGACGAGCTTGTAGTAGTTGCCGTGGCTGTAGCCGACGGTGCCGTTGTACTTCACCTTGTAGAAGCCGTTGGTCGGGGTCTTCAGGTCGACGGTGACCACCTTGCCGCCGCTGGGGACGACCAGGAGGACCTTGTAGCCCGTGCCGGCGCCGGAGCGCAGGTTCACGCTCGCGGTGGCCTGCAGGGTGCTGCCCACCGGGACCGACGTCGACAGTTCGTTGGAGAGGCTGACGGTGTCGTCGGCGCCCTCGAGCAGGTCGGACTCCACCACCGTGGCGGAGCCGCCGCAGGCAGCCAGGGCCAGGAGCGCAGTCAGGATGGTCGTGCGGGTCATGTGCGTTCCTCCTCAGGAAGGTTCGCAACAAAAGCAAGGACTGTTCCATCTCGGTCTGTGGCTGAATTGACTGAGCTTTCTCCTGGACTTGTCGCCTGCCTTTACGTTCCTGGCTGTCCTGGATTGGGACGCCATGTCCGCAGTTTGGTCGGGTGTCGGCGATTCGGTCATGGCGCTCGGATGCTTGCAAGATGGCCGAGGAGGGGAGATGACGGGGCCATGGAACCGAAGACCCGCGTGAAAGCAGCGGCGCTCGTGGTCCTGCTCGTCCTGGGGGCCGTGCTCGCCCTCGTCTGGTGGGGGATGCGTCCAACCCGCGCCGTGGTCGAGGCCGAGCCGCCGAAGGCCTTCGATGTGGAGGACTCAGGCGTTCGCTCGCCCGCGCAGGCTGTCGGGTCTGTGCCCACGGAGTCCCGGTCCTCGGCTGCCGGAGACGGCGGGCGTGCGCCGGCAGCGGGTGAGGAGCCGGTCGTCACCGGGTTTGCGGCGGCGTGGGGCGCCGGGCTGGGCCAGCTGGGAAGGTCGCGCCCCGAGGAGGGCAATCCGGAAGCGCCGATGAGCTTCGCCGTGGGCCGCGGAGGCGTGGCGCTGGTGCTCGATCAGGTGAACGGGCGGATGGTCCGGTATGGCGCCGACGGGACCGTGCTGGACGCGCTCCCGACGACGCAGCAGGTTCCCCAGGACCTCGTGCAGGCCCGCGACGGGACCACGCTGGTGCTGGATCGTCTCGGGGACAAGACCGTCGCCGTCCTCAAGGACGGCAAGCTGGTGGGCGACTTGCCGCTCGAGGGCAAGAGCGTCGGAGAGGCGGGAGGCGTCACGGGGGTCTTCGTCGACGGCGAGGACGTCTACGTCGAGCGTGAGCACGGTCCGCTGGTCCGCGTCGGAGACACCTCGGGGCGCCCGGACTCCGAGCAACCAGAGGTCCCGGGGCGGCCCTCGCGGGACGGCCAGTCCTTCGTCATGGCGGGCATCGTCGACGCGCTCGCCGGACGGCTCTTCGTCAACTCGGTCGCGCGCCCCAGCCTGGAGCGCCGGTTCACCCGGGAGCTCCGGGTCGGCCAGCCGGCGCTCTCCATCATCCTGCTCGACACCGACCTCTCCGGAGTCATCTACCTCGCGGCAGTGCTCGACCCGCGGCTGGGCGGGGGGCCGGGCGTCCCCTCGGTGAAGCTGTTGTGCCTGGCGGCTGCCGACGGCGCCCCGCTGGGCTCGGCGGACCTGCCCGCCAACACGGGGCCGGAGGAGACCCTGCGCGATCTGGTGGTCCTCGACGCGGGCGGAGTGATCTACGCCCAGCGGACGGAGCAGGGCGTCACCTACACCCCCTACGACTGCCGCTGACCGGTCAGGGAGAGGGCGCGTCCGAGGTCGGCGGGGGGATGACCCGGGCCGCGACCACGCCTCGGAAGAGCAGCGTTGCGCCCACCACCGCGACCGGGACGAAGAAGAAATTGAGCAGCGGGATCCAGAGCATCAGCGCCACTGCGCCGCCGAAGCCCAGGCACAGCGCCGGACGCGCCCGCACCACCGCGACCTCCTGGTCGAAGCGGTAGAGGTGGCGCGCCATGGGAACGTCGAGGTAGGCGGCGGTCACCCAGACGGCGGTCCAGGCCCAGCTCAGCCCGCTCCAGACGATGCTGCCGATGCCCGGGACGAGCAGGATGGGCAGGAGCACGAGGTGTCCGGTGAGCAGCACCGCGAGCCGCAGCGGGGCGTTGGCCAGCGCGCGCAGGGTCTCCTTGATCGTCCGCATCACGCCCCCCTCGCCGGTCACGGGCAGGCCCAGTTGCTGCTCGGTGGCGATGGAGATGGGGTCCATCAGCGGCGCGGCGAGCAGCAGGGGGAAGATGCTCGCGCCCGCGACGAAGCCCACCATGAAGGCGGCCTTCCTCAGCAACCAGTGGATGGCCTGGGCCCACCACTCCTTCGGCGCCGGCCAGGCCCACTCGACCAGGGCGGGGGCGGCCCAGCCCAGGGCCTGCCAGAGGAGCACCAGCGTCACCACGGTGACCCCGGCCACGGCGAGCGTGAGCCACGAGAGCCGGGACGTGGAGAAGACCAGCCCGAAGCCCCGGAAGGGCAGGGCGAACCCGCGGAAGAGGTCGAGGAACCCTCCGCGGGACAGGTCGGGGACCGGGACCGTCTTCGGCATGTGCTCCTCCAGCGCTGGGGGGCGGCCATGCTACCCGACCCGCCCGCGAATTCGAGGGCTCGCCGCGGCCGATGAGGTAGGTTCCGCGCCGATGCGCTCCACGACCCCCTACGGCTTCGAAGGCCATTGCTTGCGTTGCCTCTTGCGGCACGAGGTCTGCCTCTGCGACCGCATCCCCCGCATCGAGACCAGCGTCCGGTTCGTCATCGTCCAGCACATCGTCGAGCGGCTGCGGACCAGCAACACCGGCCGCCTCGCCGCCCTGGCCCTGCCCAACTCCGAGGTCCTGGAGTACGGAGGGCTGCCCCCCCTCGACGAGTCCAGGATCCCGGGGCCGGACACCTGGCTGCTCTACCCCTCGCCCACCGGCGAGGCGGCGACGCTCCCGAAGCGCATCATCGTGCTCGACGCGACCTGGAAGCAGTCGCGCAAGATGTACGCCCACCTCGGGGCGCTGCGCTCCATGCCCTGCCTCGCGCTCCCTCCCGCAGGTACCCAGGTGCTGCGCCTGCGCCAGCCCCCGCGTCCGGACGGCATGTCCACCATCGAGGCCATCGCCGCGGCGCTGGCCCGGCTCGAGGGACCGGAGAAGGCCCGCCAGCTGCTCGACCTGCACGACGCCCACGTCCAGGCGGTGGTCACCCTGCGGGGCTACCCGAAGTGACGGGTCAAGGCTGGAGCACCGGCGCCTGGCTGCGGACGGCGGCGTGGATCGCCTCGGCGAGCCCGGCCGAGCGCACAAAGCTGTCTCCCAGGAACGCGCCGCCGACGGCGTTGCCCGCGTAGATCACCGGCCCGGTCCGCCGCAGCTCCGCCCGCAGCGCGGTGTGGCGGCGCTCGGTCCCCACCTCGTACTGGGGGATGGCCCGGGGCCAGGTGAACACCCTGGCGAAGGTCGGCTCGCGCGAGATGCCCAGGACCCGGCGGACGGAGCTCGTCGCCAGGCGGACCAGCGCGTCTTCGGGCTGGACCACGAGGTCGGGCGTGCGCGCGCCTCCCAGCAACACGCTGAGCAGGCACTGCCCTTCCGGCGCCCGCCCGGGGAAGAGCGACGAGGTGTAGATGCAGCCCCGCACCGGCAGCCCCTCGGTGGTGGGGACGAGGAACCCGAAGCCGTCGAGGTCGGCGGGAACCTCCGCGTGCGAGAAGGCCAGGTGGACGACGGCGAGGGGCGCGTAGGTCACCTGGCGCAGCAGGGTGGCGGCAGCCGGGGCGCCGGACTCGAGCAGCTCCGCGGCGGCCGGGGCGGGGACTGCCAGGACGGCTGCCGAGCCGGTGAGCACCTCGCCGCCTTCCAGGACCAGCCGGACCCCGCTGGGGTCGCAGGACAGGCCGCGGACGCGGGCGCCGAGCCGCAGCGACGTCCCCAGCCTCGCGGCGAGCGCCTCGGGGAGCTCCTGGAGACCGCGGGGGAAGGAGATGAGGTTCCCGCCGACGGGGAGCCAGTCGCCCGCGCGCTTGCCCTCCCGGTACTCCTCGACGAGCCCGCGCACCAGGCTGTGGTGCCGCTGCTCGAGCTCGTGCAGCGCCGGGAAGCAGCTCTTCGCCGAGAGCCGGTGGACGTCGCCGGCGTAGAGCAGCCCCACGAACGGCTCGAGCAGCACCCGCGCGGCCTCGTCCCCCACGTGGCGACGCCCGAACTCCATCATCGTCTCGTCGTCGCTGGTGGGCCGGGAGGTCACCACCTCCATCAACAGCCGCATCCGCGCGCCGAGGGAGAGCGGCCCGCTGGTGAGGATCTTCGGGCCCGCGGGGATGAGCCGCAGCCCGCCGTGCAGCGCCAGGAAGCGGCGGCCGGAGACGGGCGAGCCCCGCTGCACCCGGTCC
>CAZAIE010000018.1:0-326 GCA_964485035.1 uncultured Myxococcaceae bacterium
GCCCTGCTCAAGGCGATCTCGGAGGACGTGGAGAGCGATGCTCCCCGGCTCGTCTATTCGGACTGGCTCGAGGAGCACGGTCGGGGCGAGCGCGCGGAGGCCATCCGGGTGGGCGTGCGGCTGGCTCGTGGCGAGGCGCTCGAGGGCGACGCGCGCCGCCACGAGGCGCTGTGGAAGAAGCACGGCAAGACCTGGTACGGCGAGCTCTGGTCGGCGTTCCTCTCGGACGATCGTTGGCTCGACCGCGGGTTCCTCGCGGGGCGCTCGTTCGAGCCGAAGAGCCGGACGGCGGCCGAGCGCGCGGCGAGCTGTCCGGGGTGGGAGTT
>CAZAIE010000018.1:336-8928 GCA_964485035.1 uncultured Myxococcaceae bacterium
TCCGGGAGCTGAAGCTCACCCGCGAGGCCGACGCGCTCCTCGCGCACCAGGCGCTGCCGAACCTTCGCCAGGTTGCGGTGAACTTCCGGACCTTCCTCGCGGTGGCGGGGGCTCCCTGCGCGAAGCGGCTGCGGGGGCTCGAGCTGCTGGCGCCCACGGCGTACTCGGGTCAGCTGGCGCCCGCTCTGGGGCCCGAGCACCAGCGACTGCTCTCGTCCAAGGAGACCTTCCCGGCGCTCGAGCGCCTGCGCCTGGTCTGGTCGCGGATGGTCGTCGGCGACGTCGGGGCGGGGCTGCTCGCCGCCAGCGCGTTCTCTGCGGCGGCCATCACCGTGGCCATGGACCCGGACGTGCTCCCGAAGCTCCTCTCGGTGCGCTCGCGGCAGGAGCGACTCGTGCTCGAGCAGGTGCGGGCCGTGGAGCCGGCCTGGTCGGGCGAGCTACAGGGATCGCGGCTCACGCTCCGGTTCCCAACGGGATCGAAGTCTGCGGGCGAGTGGGCGCGGGTCCTCGGACAGCTCGGGAGGCAGAGACCGGAGGAAGTGGTGATCGAAGAAGGGGAGGGAGTAGCCGACATCGCGGCGCTCCGGAAGGTCGCACATCGCGGCTGAAGAGGCCGACCAGCAGCTCAACCACTGGTGAGCGGGTTCGCGTACAGGGCGTCGAGCTGGACCGAGATGCCGAGCGAGGTGAGTTCGAGCCGGTCACCTGGGCCGAAGAAGTGGAGTTCCCAGATGCCGCGGTCGTTGAGCCGCTGCACCTCGACGCGAGGCTCCGCCTGGCTGACCAGCACGTACTCCCTGAGCGATGGAACGCGACGGTAGTGGCTCGCCTTCGCGCCGCGGTCGTAGGCCTCCGTGCCTTCGGACAGCACCTCGACGATCACCTTCGGGTTCGCGATTGCCTGCTGGTCATCCGTGGGGGTCTCGACCTGGCCGCAGACGATGGTGAGGTCCGGATAGAAGGAGGCTCCCGTTGAAAGGACGCGAACCCGCACATCGGAGCTGAATGCCCGGCAGGGCCTTCCGGCCAGTGCAGTGCCCAACTCCCTCGCCAGGGCGGCGGAGAGCGCACCGTGTTCGAGCGTCCCCCCGGCCATCGCGTAGAGCTCACCGTTGACGAAGTCGTGCTTCGTCTCAGCTGTCGCTTCGAGCGCGAGGTACTCCAAATAGGAGAGGGCTGGCTTCGCTTGCGCAGTCATGTCGAGAGGATCGCACGGAGCGGACCGGAGGTGCCAACCCCGTGGTCCTACGCGCGGTGGAACTTCTCGTAGACCGCGGGGAACGCCCCGGCGGGGTCGAGCTGCGCCTTCGCCCGCTCGTAGTTCTCCCGGTCGTAGATCTGCCAGAAGCGCTCGGGGGAGTAGTGGTTGCGGCTGATGAGCGTCTTGATGCCGCCCAGCTCGAAGGTCTTCTCTTCCAGGAGCCGGCTCAGGTCTTCATCGCCGCCGTTCGGCTTGCCGTAGACCGCGCAGTCGAAGGCGATGTCCCGTCCGAAGCTCTGCTGCGTGGCCGGCGACATCCAGGGGTAGCCGTTCTCCATGCGGTAGGGCACCACCCACAGCGGCCAGAAGTCGAAGGCGCGCCGGTACCACTCGAAGAAGGCGAGGAAGTTGCGCCCGGGGATGAAGACGTCGCAGACGACGTCGGGGCGCTTTTTCATGCCCAAGAGCTTCTCGAAGCGGTTGGACCAGCGGATGAGGTTGGTGGACCCGAGCACGAACGGCCCCAGCGCGCGGCGCACGGGACCCCACTCCAGCGGCGGGATGGTCCGGGTCAGCCAGTGGCAGTCCGGGTCGTAGCGGAAGACGTAGTCCTCGGTGGTGAGGTAGTCCTCGGTCCGCTTCGCGGTGCTCTTGTAGTACGGGCCCTCCTCCCGGTACCGGCTGAGGTAGGGCGCCTCGTCCACGAAGCGCCCCAGGCAGGCCACGCAGCGGTCGGGGCCGTGCACGATGCCGTCCACGAAGTCCCAGTCGCCGACGCGGCAGCGCTCGAGCAGGAACGCGGCGTAGTCGGCAGGGTCGCGCAGTAGCCGGTGCTCGAGCTTCACGAAGCGCTTCGCCGGGACCAGCTTGAAGGTGAGCCGCGTGAGCACGCCCAGCGTCCCGTACGAGCCGTGGACCATGTGGAACGCGTGCGGGTCCTTCTCCGGCGAGCAGGTCAGGATCTCGCCGGCCCCGGAGACCAGCTCGTACTCGAGGCAGGAGTCGTGGAAGCCGCCGTAGCGATAGGACATCGACTCGACCGAGCAGCCGGCGACCGCGCCGCCCAGGGTGATGCCCTCCAGCTCGGGGACCACGGTGGGGATGAGCCCGTGCGCGAGCGTGGCCTGGACGACCCGCGAGAACTGGACGCCGGGCTCGGCGACGCACACTCGGCGCTCGGGGTCGATGGTGAGGATCTGGTCGAGCACCGAGACGTCGATGGCGCGGCCGGTGAGGCGCCGGTCGCCGGGGAGCGGGACGACGTGGCGGACGCCTCCCTTGTAGATGTGGGCGGGCTCGCCGCGCAGGGCGCGCATCCCCTCGGCGATGGTGGCCACCTTGCGGTCGTGCTGGGTCGTGTCCATGGAGCGGGCTCGTGGTGGAGGTGGGGCTGCTCGTCGCGCGGCTGGCGGCGCCGCGCAGAGGTCAGTGGTACCCGACCCCGTACCCGCAGGCGAGCGCCGTGCCCGTCGGCGTGGGGAGCCTCCAGCACGCCTCCGCCTTCGGGTAGCCCACGCGCTCACACTCGGCGCGGCAGGCGACCCCTGCCTCTCCAGACTCCGGTGGCCGCTGCCAGGGTTGTGTTCCCGAGTTGGGCCGGTCGTAGGCGCAGACCAGGAGCTGCGCCTCCTTCCGGGTCCCACAGTGGGACGTCGGTCGCGCGCCGAACCGTGCGGTGCACGCCGCGAAGCAGTCGCCCTCCACCTCGGGCGTGGGGCTGAGCAGCGCGACGTGGTGCGAGGTGCAGCCCGCAAGCAGGACCAGGGCGAGGAGCGGGGCCTTCATCGGCGGCGCTCCGTCCCGAAGCGGCAGAGGCTCTCGACGGTGAGCGTCGCGACCGATCCCTCGTACGAGAAGCTGGTGACGCCGGAGACGCCGTACTCGGAGCCGTCGACGGGGATGGGGCAGGCCAGGGCCTGGACCCGGCCGACACAGGTGAGGGGGCGGTTGGGGTCGAGCGCGCCGATCAGCGCCAGGACCCGCTGCTCGCGCTCGTCCGGTCTGCGCAGCGCCAGCACCGGCGCGGCGAAGCACGACTCGGGGAGGCCGGTGGTGCAGGGATAGGCGGCCGGCAGCCAGATCCTCCCGCGGAGCTTGACCCGGCCCGAGGCGGGCTTCGCGAGGAAGGCGGAGAGGGGAGCGAAGGACGCGTTCTCGGGGCAAGGCTGGATCGCGCCGGGGACCGGCCCCACGTCGATGAACGCGCCCGACGCAGGGCTGGTCGCGTCGACTCCGACGTCGGGTGCGCCGGCATCAGGCGGCCCGGCCGTCCGTAACCCGTTGATTCGAGCTGGATTTCTGGAGATGCGCGAAGGCTTCGTCCAAGCGGCCAGCCCCGGACGTTCCATCCCGTGTCTGCGCATCATGCGACCCCGATGTTCGCCCCGAGCGAGAGGCCCCTCCGCCGGTGCAGAGCCGACCTGCGCTCGTGTCTCCGCCGCAGAGAGCACGAGCGTCACCAGTCCTTGATCCATCGCGGGCCTCGTCGCCTTCGAGAGGACGATGGACCATCCTGCCACGGCGGTGATTCAGGTCAGCGGGCGGCGCGTGACGCCGATCACCACCCGCGGCAGGGTGCGACGCGGGTGTCGCGGCCGGCGTCGTTCGAGCGACGGATGCACGCGGTGGATCGTCGACAGCGCTGGGGACTTCTCCCCGGGTTTGGGTCGAGGAGCGACGCTTCTGTCCCGAAGTCGGGAGTTGGCCTCCGTCTTGCGAGGCGGGCCGGGCCATGAGTCCGTTCCAGGCAGGTCGTCTCTCGGGAGTCTTCCTGGCGTGTCTGCTGGTGCTGTCCTCCAGCCCGGCTGCAGGCGAAGCATCGGCTCCCGAGACCGGGAAAGCCCCTCCGGTTCCGTCGCGAGCGACCGAACTCAAGCTGGCCTTGATGGGCGGCGGTGCGCTCGGGGCCGGAACGCCGCTGTGGGCTGGCGGGGAGCTCGGGCTCGAGCATCGTCTCGGGCGCAAGGGCCTCGTCGGCGGGCGCTTCAAGCTGACGTTCGGAAACGACGACGAGGGCCGGCCGCTCGGTGGCTACCGCGTCAACGGGGTGGTCGGCTTCGACTGGTTCGACTCCCGCTACGTCTCTTGGAAGTGGCTGCTCCACGGCGGGCTGCTGAGCGTGGCCTGGGTGCCCACCCCGAACGTCGGTCTGGACTCCGAGCTGTCGTTCTCGCCGCTGTCGTTCACCCACTTCCGGTGGTCACTGGGCTGGGACCTGACCGGCGAGTTCCCCTGGCGGGTCTCGACCTCGGTCTGGTCGGAGGTGGCCATCCCCTTCGAGACCTTCTCCGTCGGCGTGAAGGCGACGGCCGGGGCCCACGTGGGGGTCGACCTCGTCGGAGTGGGAGCAGGGCTGGTCCTGCAGCTTGCCTGGCGCTTCTGACGGCCAGGGGAATCGGGAGAGAGCATGGAACCGCGTTCAGGCATCACCGCCCGCTGGCCAGTCGTCGTCTGTGGCACCGCGCTGCTGCTCGGGGCTGGCTGTTCATCGGGCATCCCCTCGCGGGAGAGCCCGCTGCTGTCGACCCTCGGGTCCTGGAGTGGACCACTCCAGCTCGCGTCGAACGGGGCCGAAGCGGTCGCCGTGCAGGGAGAGGTCGTCCATCGCATCGGTGCCGACCGCGTCGAGCCGCTCCCGGGAGAGCTGACGGTCACGGGCGTGTGTGCCCTCGGTCCGGGCCAGGTCGTCCGGGTTGGCGTGAACCACCAAGGTCAGGGCGTCGTGGAGGCCTTCGACAGGGACGTGGTCGCCCGGCAGTGGACCCTGCCGCAGGCCCTGGGGCCCAGCGTCTCCACCAACTCCCTGGTCCTGGGAGCGCACGCCTGCGCGGGGACCTCGCTCGACGACCTCTGGCTCCTGGGCGAGACCAGCAGCCTCGTCGTCCGCCTCGCGCACTGGGACGGTAGGGCTTGGAGCCAGGAGGAGCCGTCGGTCGAGAGGGGAAACGGGCTCTTCGGACTCGCGGTGTCCCGCGGCCACGTCTGGATCGAGGCAGGCCAGGCCGTGTACGCCCGGGAACCCGGTCGCGCGGAGGTGAAGAAGGTCGAGAGCCCGAAGCGCTGCTCGCTGCGCGCGGTCGACGGCTCGCGCGTGGGGGTCCTGTGCCGGGACGACCAGGAGCACGTGGTCGACGGGTACCTGCTCGACGACAGCGGCGGCCGGACCGGGTTCCCGCTCGAGGGCGCGGTCGGCGGGTCGCCGGTACTGCTCGACGCGGCCTGGGGCCAGGACGGCAGGCTGTGGATGGTGGCGATCGCCTCGGACGGCGAGTACGACCGGCTCGGCGACTACCACGCCGACTGGGAGCACGTGCTCCTCTTCTCGCAGGAGCGCCCGCAAGACCCGCCGAAGGAGGTCGGCTACTTCGGCATCGTCCCCCCAGGCGATAGCCTCGTGCCGGCGCGGCTGGCCCTGGCCGGCACGGTGCCGCTCGTCTCGTTCGGCTCCAACCTGCTGACGCTGCGTTGAGCCGGGACCGCGAGTGTCCCCTCAGCGCCCCGCGTCGTTGCCGCAGGCCGCGGCGTAGAAGTTCACCGGGTTCCCGTTGCCGTCGTACTCCAGCGGCTGGTCCTCGGCGTACCGGACCACCACGTGCATTGCGGGGCCGGAGTCGGTCGTCGCGTCGTCGGGCAGGGCCGCGTCCGCCTCCGGGGCGTCCGTCCCGGCGTCGGGGCCCGCAGGCCAGCTCAGCTCGTACCAGTAGCGGGTCGCGGAGCGCGCGGGCATGCACGCCGTGGCCGTCCACTTGCCATTCGCCCGCGCGAGCGCGAGGCCGGTCTCGAGCAGCGGGCCGGCGAAGCCGCGCACCCGTCCCGTCGCCCCGGCGGGCTCCAGGTCGACCAGCGAGAACGTGACCGGGCAGCAGGTCGGGTCCTCGACGAACTCGCCCGCGTCGCCCTCGTCGACCACCACCGGCGGATCCTCCGGGACCTCCACGGGGATGACGCCCGGCGAGCCGGGGCCGTCGTACTCGACCTCCTGCACCGGACCTGCGTCGGGGTTGGGGATGGGGGTCTTTCCCGAGCACGCCTGGATCAGGGCGAGCCCACAGACGAGCAGCAGCGCGATCCGCAGCGTGCGCATCATGGCGTCACCTCGTCACCGCCGCCGTCCGCCTCGGCAGGGGCCGCGCGTGGGAACCGGTCGCTGTCGCGCTGGGCCAGCCAGCCGGAGGCCTCGAGCGTGCGGTGCATCGTCGCGGCGTCCACGTACTGCGAGAGGGCGTCGTACAGCCCAGACCGCGTGCCCAGCTCGCCCACCGCCTGCGCCGCCAGCTCGGCCTGGAGTTCGGGGCGGGTCTCGGCGGCAGGGCCGAGGATCGCCACCAGCGACTGGCGGGTGAGGAGGCGTGGCCCGGCCTTCAGGTCCGAGAGGGCCTGCTGCACCAGCGCGTCCGAGGCCTGGGCGCGGCTATCCACGAGCTGGCCGAGCACGACCTCGTACATCGCCTGCTTCACGTCCGGAGCGGTCTCCTCGCGCAGCCACTCGAGCGTGAACCGCTCCGCGGCCTCCCACGGCCACCGGCGCATCGCGTGCGGGACCAGCGCGCGGACCTCCACGTCCTCGTGGCGGCGCCAGCGCTCGACCAGGGGCTGCATCGCGGGGTCGCCGATGTTGCCGATCGACCGGAAGACCGGCGAGAGCTTGTCCGCCGTGGCCGCCGCGGAGAGCGCCTCGTCGACGGCCTGCACTGCCTCCTGCGAGACCTCGGCGTCGCGCCCCGCGCGCAGGCCGGCCATCATCCCCAGGCCCAGCAGCGCGTGCCGCGCGTACCTCGCCTCGGGGCCCGAGCCGGTGAGCGCGCGCGCGTCGGAACGCAGCGCCCGCGCCAGCTCGATGCCCACGTCCTGGCGCCCCACCAGCGCGAAGGTGCTGCGGATGCGGTTCCAGGTGCCCACGCTGCGGTTCGCGCGGATCTCCAGGAGCACGTCCCTCGCCTCGGGCACCCGCGCCTTGCCCAGCGCCATGAAGCCCACCATCTGCAGCTTCGAGGGGCACTCGGGGTGCAGGAAGGTGCCCGCGGCCGTGGGGATCTCCTTGGGGTTGGCCTCGAGCCAGGCGGCCATCTCGCGCCACTGTGAGTCGAGGTTCGGGGTGGTGAGGATCGTCGCTGCGAGCGCGTTCATCGCCTGGGGGTAGGTCACCTGCTCCTGCTCGGTGTGCCGGCGTCGGTCCTCGGTGGTGAAGGTGTAGCCCTGGCTGGCCTGGGCGGCGAGGCGGCGCGGCAGGAGGTCCTCCCAGACGTAGCGGCCCGGGTCGCGGGGAGCCTCGGCGAGGGCCTCGTCTGCCGGAGCCTGGGCGGTGACGGTGAGCCGCGTGCGGCTGGTCCCGGTGCCGGCTCCCGAGAGTTCCTCCACGCCCTCCATGGCGTCGAACCAGGGGCGGCTCCCGTAGCGGATCGTGAGCAGGCTGTCGGCGATCGACAGGCCGTCGTGCGGCGTCGCCCACCCGCGGACGTAGCGGACGATGCGGCGCTGGGCGAAGGCTCCCTTTGCGTCCTCTCCGCGCGCGACCACGGCTTGGTAGGCGCCGGTGCCGTTGCTCGCCGAGGCCTCGGCCCTCTCCTGCTCCGGAACCTGCCACCACAGCTCGTGCAGCACGGCCTGTTGCCCGCGCGCTTCCACGAGCTGCGCCGAGCGCTCGCGGGCGAAGCCTGCCAGCGAGCAGTCGCTCCGGACGCGCACCAGGAACGGCAGCGCGAGCGGGCCGACGCGAGCGACGGTCTCGGGGTCGATCTGGTGCAGGCGCCCGAGCAGCACGGCTCCCGCCGGCTCACCGGCGTGCAGCACCTCGAGGTCGAGGCTCGCGCGGGTCTCGAGCGTCGTCTGTGGGATCGGCGCGTTGCCCGCCCTGCCGAAGGCCGACAGATCCAGCCGGGCGGCGGTGGTGGACCGCAGCGAGAAGCCCAAGCGCTCGCCTGGGGTGAACGCGCAGGGGCCGCTGGCCTGCGCTGGCTCGGGGGCGTGTCCAAGGCGCTGCGGCGCCCGGGCAGCGGCGGCACCCGCAGAGGCGCTCGTCGGTTCGGGGGAACGGCCCAGCCAGAGCGCCACGGCGCCGGCGAGACCTGCGACCGGGAGGGCCCACTTCACGAGGGTGCGGGTCTTCACGGCGTCTCCTTGAAGGTCGGGTAATCGTGGTGGTACAGCGTCTCGCCCAGGAAGTGGCCGTAGTTGGCGCTGAACAGGTTCCAGCTGGTGCTGAAGAAGAGCAGCCGCAGCTCGAGCGCGATGGAGCCGACCAGGTACCAGCCGTCCACGGTGATGTCGAAGGCGTCCTTGCCCAGCACCAGCTTCGGGCGCTCGTCCAGGCCGTAGAGCGTGGTCCTCCAGTTGGTGCGGGTGAAGCCGAACTCCACCGCGTATTCCTTGGCGCCCGCCGCGTCATAGCG
>CAZAIE010000018.1:8938-20293 GCA_964485035.1 uncultured Myxococcaceae bacterium
AACATCACCTTTTTTCTTATGCCATTTGATGATGGTTCCTTCATTAACACTTTCACCCATTTTGGGCATTACGATTTCCATGGTGTCTCCCGATAAGGCTGAGGCTAAGGCTCAGGCTGAGGCAGAGGCCGAGGTTGCTGCCGGGGAAGCACATCGACGCGTTCACGCCCGCTGCTGCCCCCAGGCCCAGGCCCACGGCGATCTTGCTCGAGGCGCCGGCGGTCGCGGGCGAGAACTGGCAGACGTAGGCGAGCTTGTCCTTGAGCAGGTGCGAGCGGAACCGGTCGGCGCCCTTGTCGAAGGCGACCCCGGCCATGTCCGGGACCTTCGTCGTCAGGGTGGAGAGCTGGGTCGCGGTGAGGACCGAGGCGTCCTGGTTGACGAGCGTGGTGTTCAGGCCCGCCTGCTCCACCAGCGGAGCGCCGGTCCTCATCCAGCGGTACACCGTGCGGCTGCGGTTCTTGCAGTCGCCGTCGGCGTTCGTGGCGCAGCGCGCGTAGGGGTACTTGTAGCTGAGCTGGTTGCCCACCCAGGCCTCGCCAGAGTTGTTCCCGATGGCCGCCTTCACCCCCTCCCGCTCGGTGGCGGTGCGCAGCTCGGCGAGCCGGCCGCCCGCAGAGAGGCAGCTGTCGTTGGCCTCGGTGAGCGTCGAGGGCGTCGCGTAGTAGCGGAAGCAGGGACCGGTGCCACCCAGGCACGGGTAGTTCGGCTCCGCGTTCGCGGCCATGCTGAGGTTCACCGCGACGCCGAAGCCCACCCCCGCGGACAGGCTGAGGGTCACCGGGAAGATCGGCCCCAGGTAGAAGAGGTACTCCCGGCCCACGCCCACGCCGAGCCCCTGCATCTGCAGCGAGAGCTTCTGCTTGGAGAACAGCACCTGCAGCGGCGAGGCCTGTTCGGCCAGGGTCTCGCCCCGCAGCAGGTTGATGATCACGTCCCAGTTCGGGCTGAAGCTCAGGCTCCACTGCGTGCCCGGGTGGCCCACCTGCCAGTTCGCCTCTCCCTCGTCGTCCTCGCCGCCGTCGAGCACGGTGAAGTCCATGGCCTTGGAGACGCTGCTCACGTGCGACTTCGTCCCCGTCTGGGTCGAGCGGTTGGAGCTGACGGTGGTGGTGCTGTACAGCGACATCGACAGCGCCCCGCCCGAGTTCAGCGAGCTGTTGTCCGTGTTCCGGCAGCGCGTGTCGCGTCCCGCGCCGGTGCACGCTCCGACCTTCCCGTTCGCGTTGCCGGTGCAGGTGTCTCCGCCCCCGCAGTCGGCGTCCACGGTGCAGGCCCGGTCGCACTCCACCTGGCTGCCGGAGCTGCCGTTGGAGCTGACGCTGGAGTTGCCCTGGTGCATCGGCCGCCCCGCGCTCCCGCTGAGGCTGGACTGGGCGAAGGCGAAGGGCATCTTCTCGAACCAGCGCGTGAGGGCCACCACCTGGTTGGAGACGACGCAGCGGCGGTAGGGCGCGAACCCCGCGGAGTACTCCTTCTGCCCCCGCCAGGCCGTGAAGGGCGTGGTGTCGTTGTCGTTGCCCTGGCTGCGGTCGCGCTCGTCGATGTCGATGCACACGCGCACCATGAAGGTGGAGTTGGTCGTGTCCGCGGTGGGGAGCCAGCCATTGTTGTCGTTGGCGAGGCGGAAGACCCGCTGCCGGACGGCCTCGGTGAGCTCGGCGTTGATGCGCACCGTCTGCCCGGTGGGGGTGCCCTTCTCCAGCAGGGTCTGCCGTGCGGTGCCCAGCGTCATCGACTGCGCGCTCGCGACCCAGCCGTTGCTCAGCCTGCGCAGGTAGTACTCGGAGGTCGGGGTGATCTCGACGGTGGCCGAGAGCCCGCGCTGCGCCAGGGTGCGCACGTTGCTCGAGAGCGGGGCCTTGGTGGGAGAGAAGGGGTTCGCCCCCGGGGCGTCACCGGTCATCGACCAGGTGAAGTCCACCTCCAAGAAGCGCGGCGGTTGGGAGTCGTAGAGGCTGAGGGACTGCTCGGGGTTGCGGATCTGGGCACTGTTCGCGGCCACGCGCAGGTTGGTCGACTCCCACATGTTGACCCCCGCCGTCGGCGAGAAGAACGAGAACATCGAGGACGGCCCCACGTAGGTGATCTGGTCCTCGGGGATGCGGGTCTGCCGGTAGTAGTCGAGGAAGTTCACCCACAGCCGGTTGGGGTCGTAGAAGAAGCCGATGGGGTTGGGCTGCGGCGCCTGGTCTGCGGTCACCCCGGGCGTGCGCAGCGCGATGGTGCGACCCTCGGGGTCGAACGACAGCGCGATGCGGGTGGACTCGAGGTTCACGAAGTACTGCCGGAAGACGGACTCGGGCAGGTACAGGCGCTTGGCCGTGTCGCGGAAGGACAGCATGTTCGTCCCGAAGCAGCCGGGGGCCAGCACCACGTCCCGGAGCTCGCCCACGAGCACCCGGCTCCGCTTGTTCGCGATGTTGGGGATGGCAATGAGCAGCGGGTCGTTGGGCTGGGGCCGGTGCAGGCCGACCTTGCCGATGAGGCAGCGGAAGCCCTGGATGAGCGGGTAGGGAGGCGCCGCCGCCATGAAGGTGTCGTGCGCCCACAGCGTCGCGTCGGTGATCTGCGGGCCGTACGGCAGGTCCGCCGGGAGGTCCGTCTTGAAGGGGATGGCGACCTTGAAGGAGTAGGGGGTGTCGCTGAACAGGTAGTTCCCGTCCTCCACCAGGGTCACCTTGCCGTCGAAGGGAGGCAGCACCGGCTTGGTGAGGTCGGCCACGCACTCGAGGTCGGCGCTGCGGCGCTGGCGGCCGCGGCAGGCGGTGGGGATGCAGGCCTTGCGCGAGTAGGGCGTGGTCGGCGTGGGGCAGGCCAGCGTCACCGTCTTCCCCGCCGCCTCGCCGGGGATGGAGGCCGTCTTCACGGTCGGGTCCACGCCGCAGGCGTACTGGACGTCCAGCTGCTTCGCGCAGCCCGGGGCGGGGTCGCCCAGCTGGTTGGCCTGGTAGAGGCACTGGCCGCGGGCGCCCTTGCAGGCCTCGGCGACGATGCGCGTGGCGTTCCCCTCGGCGCGGTTGCAGTTCTTGCCGTAGGTCGCGGAGAGCACCCGGACCGCGGGCGCGCAGCTCAGCGAGACGGTCTTGTTGTAGGCCTCGCCGTCGAGGTGGACGGTCTGCTGCTCGGTCTCCTCCCCGCAGTGGTAGGTGAGGTCGAAGGCCTTGGGACACCCGCCGGCGGGGTCCTTGCCGGTGACCACGAACGAACACGAGTCGCGGCCGTAGCAGGCCGCCGCGGCCGCCTGGAAGTGGTTGTTGCGCAGGCTGGTGGGGGTGGTGCAGTTGGCGCCCCAGGTGGCCTCGTCGATGCGGATGCCGCTGGCGAAGGTGGCCTGGGTGGGCTCGGGATCGCAGGAGAAGTCGACGACGTCGGACTCGGAGAAGGTGGCGCTGCGCTCCGTGGTGCCGCTCGCGCAGAAGTAGTTGAACGTCGCCCAGGTCACCCGGTCGGTGCCCTTGCAGGGGTCGCTGCCGAAGAGCTGCGTGCCCTTCTCGCTGAAGCTGCAGCGCCGGGTCCCGTCGCACTGCGCCTTGGCCCGGGCGAGGATGTTCACCGTCGGGCGCGGGCAGCCGTAGCCGTAGTCCGCGCGGGTGACGACCATCTGCTCACCGCACCTCAGCGTCACCGTGGACCAGAAGGCGTCCGCGGCCACGTTGAGCGTCGAGTAGTTGGGGTCGTTGCCGCACTTGTAGACGACCGCCAGGTCCTTCCCGCACCCGGGCTTGGGGTCCGGGTCGCCGGTCTCCACGACCTTGCGCGTGCAGGAGGCCTTCCCGTTGCACGAGGCCTGCATCCGGCTGGTCCAGTTGCCGCTGGGCGCGCCGCAGTTCTTCCCGAAGTCGGCGCGGATGACCTGCAGCTTGAGGCTCTCGGCCGCGGTGGTGGGGCGCGGCGGGCAGTCGAAGCTGAGGTAGCTGTTCTGGCGCGAGGTGACGGTGCGCGGCTCTGTCGAAGCTCCGCACAGGTAGGTGATGACGGTGTCCTTCCAGCACCCGGGGTGGGGGTCCTTCCCGAAGAGGGCGTCGTTGGTGATGCCCGGCGTGCACCGGCGCACGCCAGGGGGACAGAGCGCGGTGATGCGGTCCGTGAAGTTGCCCTCCAGGGCCGGGTTGCAGTTCGTCCCGTACGAGGCGCGGGTGACCGTCAGCTTCTCCCCGCAGCGCACGGTCACCGTCTTGCCGTAGGCGTCCGGGGGGATGAAGACCTCGTTGACGGCGGACTCCGTGCCGCAGCGGTACTGGGCGCGGAAGTCCTTGTGGTGCCCCGGCACCGGGTCGCCGTCCCCGCTCAGCCCCAGCATCATCGAGCACTCGGTGCGCCCGTTGCAGATCGCCGCCAGCTTCTCGGTCCAGTTGCCGGGCGTGGCGTTGACATTGGCGCCGAAGGTGGCGTCGACGATGGTGATCTCGTTGGAGAGCCTCGGGTCGACGATGCTCTGTTCCTCGGAGGCGCCGCCGGTCGAGAAGTCCCACCCGATGCGCCCCGCCTCGCACTGCATCGAGGGATCGACGGCGTTGAACAGCGGCGGGAGCTCGTTCTCGCCCTCTCCCTGGCAGGTGGTCAGCGCCAGCGCCAGCGCGGCCTGCACGACGATGAATCGGGTCCGTCTCATGGATGCCACCTCAGTGCGCGAGTTCCCGAAGGTCACTTCAGCCGTGCCAGCCAGGCGTCCCAGCTGCTGAGCGCGGACTTCATCCCCGAGCCCCAGTCGATGGTTCCGGAGGTGTCGCCGACGGCGTAGACCGCGCCGCTCGGCGCGACGCACACGCCCGTCGCCAGCGGGTAGGCGCCGCCGCCTGCGACCCGGCCCGCCACGTAGTCGAGCGAGTCGCCCGTCCCCAGCGAGTACTGCGCCCAGAAGGCTCCGCTGTACTGCACGCCGGCGCCGAGGTCGCAGCCGTGGTTGTTCGAGTTGCCGACCATGTAGAGGCCGGAGGACACGAAGGCCAGGTCGTAGATGACGAAGGGCAGGCCGGTGGTGAACAGGCGCTGGGAGCGGAAGCTCCCGTCGGTCGAGTTGAAGATCGCCAGGGCGCCGGCGTCCTGGCCTGGCGTGGGGTGGGTGAGCGGGCCGCCGCCGAAGTCGAGGGTGTCGCCCCAGCGCGCCGCCAGCGCGAGGCGGCCCGTGCCGTCCACCGCGACGGCGAAGGCGTCGTAGCTGCGGAAGTCCACCGCCAGGAAGCTCTTCGACCGGCGGTGGGCGCCGGTGTTGTCCCAGCTGGCGAGGAAGATCTCCGAGCAGTTGCAGGTGGGGTTGTAGGGCAGGACCCCGCCGCCGAGGTTGGCGTTGATGGCGCTGATGTAGCCGGTCCCGTACGCGTTCCCCGCGGCGTCGATCGCCAGGTCGCGGATCATCGTGCCCGAGGTGCTGTAGTTGCTGCCGTAGACGTTGGCCCAGCGCGTCGCGCCGTTGGTGTCGAGGCTCAGGAGGTAGACGCCGTTGGCAGGGGGCGTCAGCGTGGGCAGCGGCCCGGCCTCGTCGTAGTCGAACGCCCCGGCCGCGGTGCCGGCAGCGAAGACGTTGCCTGCTCCATCCGCGGCGAGCGCGGTCCCCTCGCCCGAGCCGAAGACGCGTCCCCAGCGGAAGTCGCCGGCGGAGGTGTAGCTGGCCACGAACGGGCGGATCGCCGCGGTGGCCGCGGTGTGGGTGTCGTCGAAGTAGAGGGTGGAGCTGTAGGTGGAGCCGGTGACCACCACGTTGCCCGCCGAGTCGACCACGACCTTGTTGGCGTCTTCGCGCTGGTCCCCACCCACATCACGCGCCCAGCGCGGCACGCCCAGCGGGTCGAGGGCGAGCAGGATCATGTCGCTCTGGCCCCGGTTGGTGGTGGTCACCCCGTTGCCGAAGTCGAAGGTCGTGCTGGCGGAGCCGATGAGCACGTAGAGGTTGCCGTTCGCCGGATCGACCGCGACCGCGGTCGGGCGGTCGATGCCCGCGCCCGAGTACATCAGCGTGAACGGGCCGACCACGTCGCAGAGCGTCCCGGTCCAGGGCGAGGTGCAGCCGCAGGTGGCGGTGCCGGAGATGTCGGAGCACGCACCGTGGCCGCTGCAGTTGCCGAGGCCGCTGTGGTCGCAGTCGGGGAGGCAGGTGCCGTCGCCGTTCTTGTCCTGGTAGTTCGTGGCGCAGGACGAGCAGGTCGCCCCGGTGTACGCGGCGTCGCAGCCGCAGGTGGCGGTGCCCGAGGTGTCGGAGCACGTCCCGTGGCCGCTGCAGTTGCCGAGGCCGCTGTGGTCGCAGTCGGGGAGGCACGTCCCGTCGAGGTCCTTGTCCTGGTAGTCCGTGGCGCAGGACGAGCAGGTGGTGCCGGTGTACGCGGCGTCGCAGCCGCAGGTGGCGGTCCCGGAGATGTCGGAGCACGCGCCGTGGCCGCTGCAGTTGCCGAGGCCGCTGTGGTCGCAGTCGGGGAGGCAGGTGCCGTCGCCATTCTGGTCCTGGTAGTTCGTGGCGCAGGACGAGCAGGTCGCGCCGGTGTATGCGGCGTCGCAGCCGCAGGTGGCGGTCCCGGAAGCATCGGAGCAGGCGCCGTGTCCGCTGCAGGTGCCGAGGCCGCTGTGGTCGCAGTCCGCGAGGCAGGTGCCGTTGAGGTCCTTGTCCTGGTAACCCGCGGCGCAGGACGAGCAGGTCGCGCCCTCGTAGCCCGTGTCGCAGACGCACCGCGGCGCCCCGACCGTGTCCGAGCAGGTGCCGTGGCCGCAGTCGAGCGCGGCGGCAGCGCAGGTCGCCCAGCAGGTCACCGCGAGGTCGGTCACGTTGGCCGTCGCCGTGCCCGCGCCGCGCTCGAGCGAGCAGCGTGCGCCCGTGGGCTGCACGCTGATCGCTGCGAGGTAGGTCCCCTTCACCAGCTTCGGGAAGCGGAAGTCGCCGTCAGCGGTGAGGGTGAGCGCGTCGGCGCCGTTGTTGGTCAGCGTCACCGAGTCGCCCGCGGGCAGCCCGGCGAGCGTCCCGCCGATGCTCCAGAGCGGCACGCAGGTGATGGCCACGTCAGTCACGTCGGCGACCGCGGTCCCCGAGCCGTTGCTCACCGCGCACTCGGCGATGCCCGGCTGCCGGGCGATGGTGACCTCGTAGGTCCCGGTGACGCGGCGTGGGAAGGCGTAGCGCCCATCGACCTCGATCAGCAGATCATCGGCGCCGTTGTTCTGCAGGAGCAGCGTCGCACCGAAGGGCATCCCGGCGACGGCAAGGCCGACGGAGAACGTGGGGACGCAGACCGTGCCGAGGCAGGCTCCGGAGGTGCAATCGCGGTCGGCGGCGCAGGCCCGGGTCTCGGCGCAAGCAGCGCACGTGCCGCCGCCGCAGTCGACGTCCGTCTCTTCCTGGCCGCGGGCTCCGTCTTCACACGCCGTGGCTACGCACTTCTTGGTGGTGGCGTGGCAGAACGTCGACGCGCAGTCGGTCGAGGTGCGGCAGGCCTGGTCCACCTTGCAGGCCGTGGGGCAGCCCGCCGATGGGGGTGAGCGCGTGGCCGCCCGAGAGGCGTCCGTTCTGTTTCTTGACCATCCCCACTCGCCAGCGCTCGGTCGCGTCCGGCTTGAGCTGCTCGGCGAGGAAGGGCATCACGTCCTTCGCCATGAACGGCTTCGTCTGCTCGGAGACCACCTTGGGGACGAGTTGGGTCGAGAACCAGTACGCGAGCTCGCGCTGCAGCACGATGTTGCCGTCCAGCTTGAGGCTGCGGGCGTCGAAGCCCCCATGTCCACCGCAGACACGTCGCCGGTGAAGAGAAGGTTGCCCAGCACCGCGAAGCCCCCGCAGCGGCCGCCCGTCATCGCGTCGTTGGCCTTGTTCATCCACGCGCGGGCCACCGGGGTGAGCGCGCAGGGCGAGGTCCCGTTCACGCAGACCCCGCTCCCGAACATCCGCACCAGCGCGTCGGTGTCGAGGACCGAGTCGTAGTAGCCGGTGGTGAAGTTCTGGAAGGCCATCGAGTCGGTGGCCATCGCGAAGCCGGTGGACTGACTCGCGGGGACCGAGGTGCCACACCCGACTGCGACCATGAGGCAGGGAAGGAGCGCAACGCGGAGCCGAAGCATGGTCGTGGGGTCCCCCGAGGAAGCGACACAGGCTTGAAGGAGTAGTGGCCGAGCGCCCAGGAGGGATCCCCCGTCGGGGCCGGAATCCGTGTCGGGAAGCGGATTTCCCAGAGGTGGGCAGGTTTTGTGCGAGGGGTTGCCCCGTCACGCGCGTGCGGACGGGCAGGCGGCGCGGGTGTAAGAAGGCCCACCATGAACGACACCAATCCGCGACCCGTGGCAGTCATCACCGGGGCGAGCGCAGGCATCGGCGCCGCCACCGCCCGCACCCTCGCCAAGCTCGGCTACGAGGTGGTCCTCGGCGCGCGCCGTCTGGACCGCATCCAGGCGCTCGCGACGGAGCTCGGCGGCCGGGCCATCGCCCTGGACGTGACCTCGGAGAAGAGCGTCGCGGACTTCGCGGCGCAGGTCCCCAACGCGGCGGTGTTGGTGAACAACGCCGGGCTCTCACGCGGGCTCGACCCAATCGAGAAGGGCCTGGAGCGGCACTGGCGCGAGATGCTGGAGACCAACGTGCTCGGGCTGCTGCGCGTGACGCACGCGCTCTTGCCCGCGCTCGGCCGCGCGCCGCTGGCCCACATCGTCAACGTCGGGTCCATCGCTGGACTCGAGGTCTATCCGGGCGGCGGCGGCTACACGGCCACCAAGCACGCGGTGCGCGCCATCTCGCAGACGCTGCGGCTGGAGCTGGTGGGCCGGCCCATCCGCGTCACCGAGATCGACCCGGGGATGGTCGAGACCGAGTTCAGCCTGGTGCGGTTCGAGGGCGACGAGGCGCGCGCCAAGAAGGTCTACCAGGGCCTCGAGCCGCTCACCGCCGAGGACGTGGCGGACTGCATCGGGTGGGCGGTCTCGCGGCCCGGGCACGTGAACATCGACCAGATCGTGGTGAAGCCGCTGGCCCAGGCCTGCGCCACGGTGGTCAGCCGGAAGGGTTAGCGCGCAGCCGCTCCCAGTGCCAGTACCCGAGTTCATGGAGGTTGCCGGTCAGACAGAAGCCGATCGGGCCAGATGTCGCAGGACCCTCCAACGAACCCAGCGCGCCTCGGCGTCCCCGGCCGTCTCGCAGCACAAGACCAGATCACGCCCGACGATGCGGAGCCCGGGAGCGTCCCCTCCGGCCAGCAGGATCGTTCGCACCTCTGGCAGCGCCACGCTTGCGCTGCGCCCGAGACCGCCTCGAGTCTCGAGTCGGATCGACGACTGATCCACGATCAGCGTGCGTTCGTACGGCGAGAGGAGCTGGATGGCCCAAAGCAGCAGCAGGAACACGAGGTAGAGGACGACCGGAAGCGCCAGCAGGCTCGGGTCCCCTCGCTTGAGCGTCAGCACGAGGGTGGCAAGCGCTGGGAGGACCATGAGGAGCCCGACCAGCGCAGCGGACGACTTCAGGCTGGTGAGACGTCGTTCCTCCCACCGGATGGACAGACTCCCCGAGGCGTCCTCGGCGACCGTCGGGGAGCTGTCAGACATCTCTGGTCGCACGGGCTCGATGGCGTCGAATTGCCGACCGACCTGCGGCGCGACGTCGGCCGCGCTCTGGACGACCTGCTCCCCGGACTCCTCCAGGACTTGCAGGGGGACCTCGAGTCGGGCCGCGAGCCTCTTCGCCAGGTCCCACACGGGCAGCGGGTTCAACGACTCCAGCAGCATGTTGGCGGCCGGCTCGCCGAACAGGTCTGCCACGGTGCTGCTCTCGAGCTGGGGCAGACCCGCGTGCTCGCCCTCGCCGACCAACGACGCTCTCCAGTAGGGCGTCTGGAGCCGCCCGCCCTTTCCGTTGGTGCCGGTCTTGATGTGCCGGGTGACCACCACGGCGGTCGCGTCGAGGGCACGACTGTCGTCTCCCCGTCGGAGCGTCCGCGTGGCGAAGTCCACCACCACCCCATCGCTCCGCCGCGACAGGCGCAGCCCGAGCAGCAGGAAGGGCACGGGTACCAACGCCAGGAGCCATTCCCTTCCCACGGGGACGGTGCCGTTGGACCAGAACGCGAGTCCGTAGATCGTCGCGAACAGGAGCGTCATGCAGGCTGCAACGCCCATCAGGAGCCTGCCGGTCGCCTTGCGCTCGGGTCGCACCCAGTCGATCTCGAGCCGGTCGGGGGCGGGACCGTCCACTCTGTCGCCGAAATTCACGCCGGCATTGTAGCGACGCCATGGGAAGCGCGAGCGCTGCTGGGACCGCGTTGGTGGGACGCCTGCGCGGCTTGCGCTACAACCGCCTCGTGTCCCGCCTCGACGAACTGACGCTCGCGCGCGAAGCCGCGTCTCATCACCCGGACGTGGCCCTGTTGCACCTGTGCGCTGCCTGGCGCCTGGGGCCAGCGGTGCCCCTGGCCGAGGTGATGGACCTCGCCGGGCGGCTCGCGGGCCGGGGCCGGTGGCCCACCGAGTCGGGCGTCGCGCGCCAGCACCACGCGCTGTGGATGGACGTCGCGACCCGTCGCGACCCCGCGGACCTGACCCTGCTGCTCGAGACCCTCTTCCTGGACGGCCGCCCGGCGCAGTGGCGCAAGCGGCTGCGCGCCCTGCTGGCCTTCGCCCCCGACCCGCGGCTGCTGACCGGCCTTTTCGGTGCGCTCGAGAGCCCGCCCTGTCCTCCGGCCCAGGTCGACTTCTGGGACTCGTTCTTCGAGGTGGTGAAGGTGCTCGAGGACCCGCGCCAGGGCGTGCTCGCGCGCGACCTGATGGACATGACCCTGGAGGACGATTCGGCCCGGCCGCTGCGGGCGCGCGCCGCTGCGCTCAACTGCCTGGTCTTGGAGCAGCCGCTGTCTCCAGAGGAAGCGTCGCTCTGCCGGGAGATCGTAGAGGCGCTGCAGCCTCGACACTCCGCTTCCAACGAGGAGAGCCTGGTCCGCGAGATCCGCGCGCGCCCCGAGGACGACGAGCGGCGCCAGGTCTACGCCGACTGGCTCACCGAGCGGGGCAACCCCCGTGGCGAGTTCATCCTGCTGCAGTACGCGCAGCAGCGCGGCGCGCTCGCCCCGGAGCAGCAGGCCCGGATGCAGGAGCTGCAGCTCCTCCACCGCCGCGAGTGGCTGGGACGGCTTGCCTCGCAGGTCCAGCTCGAGTCGGTGGTGTTCGAGCGCGGGTTTCCGGCGGACGTCACGACCGTCGGCGAGACCACGGACGACGCGCCCGAGTGGGCCACCGTGGTCACGCTGCGCCACGGCGTCCCGATGGATCACACGCCTGTTCCCGCCCTGTGCCGCCTGCTCGATCTGCCTGACCTGGGGTGGTTGCGTCGGCGGCGCGCGCCGCCGACGCAACCACCCCAGGGCAGGCAGATCGAGCAGGCGGCACAGGGCGGGA